>URIN01000275.1 GCA_900547915.1 uncultured Clostridium sp.
GAGATAGGAGTCCGTCTCGTGGGCTCGGAGATGTGTATAAGAGACAGCTGTTTTCTTTTCCGCAGCTGCGGCTTTAAACAGGTCCTTCTCTGAGGGGCATATGAATATGGTGCCCACATCTGTTGGTCAGGTCATTGAAGCATCTTTTAAAATGATATTCGGACTTCTATTTTCAAAGTATGTTATGGGTACTTTGTATTCGTCTTATCTTGAAACAGGAATGGTACTCTCAACAGTATGTAATTCAGAGCAGGAAGCGCTTTCGTGTATCTATCCTTACAGCTCGGCGGCGGCAATAGCCGGGGCGGCAGTCGGGGCGTTTCTGTGCTGGGTATATTGTTCCGCTTACGTTCGTGTAAAGTATTCGCCATTATATACTCCTGTTAGCGGTTCGGTAATTCCTGAGATACGTGAAATTGTTTCTTTCAGCCTGCCGATAATTCTTTCAACACTTATTCAAAGCGTGTCGGCGTTTCTTGATAACGCGTCAATTCAGTATTGTCTTTCGCTTTGTGATCAGCAGGAACTTAGAGCCGCCTATGCGCAGTGTCTTGCAATCGGCAATGCGGCGGAAAATGATACTGTTACATATATTTACGGGCTTTTTTCATCAGCAAATGATCTTAAAATGCTGTTCCCCGGTTTTACAATGGCACTCGGTGTAGCCGCCGTTCCCGCGCTTACCGCGGCATATGAATCCGGCAGGCGAGTATATCTTTCTTCTCTTATAAACAGTATATTCAAATACACCTCACTTATAGCTTTCGGCGGCGGATTTTATCTTGCTCTGAACGCTCAAAGTATACTTGAAATTCTTTACGGCGGCTCGAATTATGATATTGTTATCGGCTGCACAAATCTTGTGCGGCTGTACGGTTTTACTATGATACTTTTCTGTCTGTCCGGTGCAGTTGTTTTTTCAGTCCAGTCAATAGGGCAGGCTTCCAAAAGTATTCCGTCATTTATTGTTGCCGCCGTTATACGTGTTGCCCTGAATTATTTTCTTGTGTCGGATGTTAGGTTTAATATTTACGGCGCCGCTTTTTCGGATATAGTTGCATATTTGGTTATTCTTGTGTGCAATATGCGTATTATCTCAAAATATACTGGAGCTAAATACAACTTCGTGAAAATGCTGCTTAAACCTTTTCTTTGCAGTGCGGCGTCTTATGCACTGTCGATTTGCACATATAATGCTCTTTTCGATTTTCAAAGCAAATTTGCAGCTTTTGTCGCATTAAGTATTATTTACGCGTTGATTTTAACATTCTTAATTGTAATGTCAAAAACTGTTGAATTTTCAGAACTTAAAATTCTACAACATTGTAAAAAAACGGCTTAACCACTTGCTTTTCAAGCCAATTTATAGTATTATTTATTTGAACAAATTAATCAAATTAGGGGTGATACGGTGTCGGTCGATTTCCAGATTAAGGATAATTATGATATGGAAGATTTACTTCGCCTGATTACCGTTTTGCGTTCACCCGGCGGCTGTCCCTGGGATATGAAGCAGACCCATGAATCAATAAAAAAGAATTTTATTGAGGAAACTTACGAAGTGGTTGAGGCAATCAATAAAAAAGATGTTGCCGGTCTGCGTGAAGAACTAGGAGATGTTCTGCTTCAGGTTTTGCTCCATTGTGAGATGGAGAGGGAAAAAGAAAATTTTGATTTCAATGATGTTGTTAATGAGCTTTGTCAGAAGCTTGTTGTAAGACATCCTCATGTTTTCGGCGATAAATCCGCCGCAGACAGTACTGAGGCACTTGAAAGATGGGATGAGATCAAACTCAAAACCAAAGGTATGAAAAAGCAGAGTGAATCAATGCTTAAAGTACCTCGTGAATTTCCCGCGTTAATGCGGGCACAGAAAGTGCAGCAGAAGGCAGCCAAGGCAGGTTTTGACTGGAGCAGCTCAGAGGGAGCGTTTCAGAAACTGCAGGAAGAGATTAATGAGTTGAAAAATGCTTTGTCTGAAGAAGATAAGGCGCATATTGATGAGGAGTTCGGCGATGTCCTGTTTTCCTGTGTAAATGTTTCAAGATTTATAGGAGCGGACAGTGAAGAGGCGCTTACAGGCGCTACTGATAAGTTTATCGGCAGATATCTGATTGTTGAAAAACTTGCTCAGGAGCGCGGTATTGATATGAAGAACTCATCAATTGACGTTCTTGATTCTTTGTGGGATGAAGCAAAGATAAAATTTGCCAATATGGCTAAAACGGAGGAAATGTAAATGAACAAAACAGAACTTGTAGCAGCAGTTGCTGCAAAGGCAGAACTTTCTAAAAAAGACGCTGAAGCCGCAGTTAAGGCTGTTATCGATTCCGTAACTGAAGCTCTTGCAGACGGCGATAAGGTTGCACTTGTTGGCTTTGGTACATTTGAGGTTAAGACCCGTGCAGCTCGCACAGGTAAGAATCCTCGCACAGGCGAAGCTATTTCAATCCCCGCTTCAAAGGTTCCTTCCTTTAAGGCAGGCGCGGCTCTTAAGAACGCCGTAAAATAAACTGAATTTCAGGCCGCCTTCGGGCGGCTGATTTTTTTGATTAAATTTAAAGGATATATTTTTATG
>URIN01000276.1 GCA_900547915.1 uncultured Clostridium sp.
CTACACAAGGCTATTCGTCGGCAGCGTCAGATGTGTATAAGAGACAGAAATTTATGATTTATGTTACGGGCGACACCCATGGTGATATTTCATGGTTTAAAAATTCAAAGCTGAAGAAGCTTGGCGAAAAGGACACCCTTATAGTTTGCGGTGATTTCGGCTTTTTGTGGGACAGAAACAGCGCCATTGAAAAGAAAAATCTTGAGATACTCAAAAGCAAAAAATATACCATTTGCTTTGTTGACGGAGCACATGAAAACTTTGATATACTGAATGCTTACACTCCCTACAGGTGGAAAGGCGGAAACGCCCACAAAATTGCGGACAATATTTTTCACCTTATGCGCGGAGAAGTATTCACTTTAGAAAACAAGACCTTTTTCGTAATGGGCGGCGGTGAGAGCGAGGACCGCGATATGCGTGAGCCCGGAATTTCCTGGTGGGAAGAAGAAATGCCTGGCGCCGATGAGATTAAGAACGCTCAGGACAATTTAAAAGACAATGATTACAGGGTAAACTATATTTTAACTTACGAAGCTCCCGCTATTGCAAAGGACTTTCTTAAGCTTCACACAAATCAGGCTGCAAAGCTCTCCCCTCTCAACACATATTTACAGGAGCTTATGAAAGATGTTGAATATTACCACTGGTATTTCGGCTCTCTCCACACGGATATGCAGATAACAAGCCGTATGACGGCCGTATTCAATAAAATATACGAGTTAAAGTAAAGAAAGAAGTTACTTATGGCATACGAAACGCCTGAAAGGCTTAAAAAACAGCTTGATTTCATACTGCAGGCGGACGCCGAAAAGGAGATCGAACGCCGCACACTGATCTCAAGCGGAAAAAGATTTGAAAATGATTCGGAACACGCCTGGCATATGGCGCTTATGGCTATACTGCTTAGCGAGTATGCAAACGATGAAATAGACGTTCTCAAAACTGTTTCTATGATTTTAATTCACGATATTGTTGAGATAGACGCAGGCGATACATACTGCTATGACTATGAACTTGGCAAAAGCCAGCGTGATCGTGAGGTTAAAGCGGCGGACAGAATTTATTCACTGCTACCCAATGATCAGGCAAAAAAACTGCGCGCATTGTGGGATGAGTTTGAGGCAAACGAAACACCCGAGGCTAACTTTGCGCACGCTATGGACTGCCTTCAGCCCACAATGCTTAACGATGCGTCAAACGGTGTTATGTGGAAAAAGAACTCAATCAAGCTGAGCCAGGTGCTCAAAAGAAACGAATACACCGAAAAAGGCTCAAGGGAATTGTGGAAATATCAGTTAAACGAGCTGATAATGAAAAACGTTGAGAACGGAAACCTGATTGACGACCGAGACAAGAATGAAAATGCTTAATGTAATACCATACCCGAAAAAAGTTATAACAGATGACCGCAAAGCTGCCGATATAAACTCGGCGGCTTTTGAATTCATTAAAGACAATACTATCAGCTCAGAGGGCTTTAAAATTGAATTTAACTGTGAAAAAGTAACAATCCGTTATTCGGACGAAAGCGGAAAATTTTACGCGATACAGACAATAGAGCAGCTGAAGAGAAACGAAAAAGTGCCCGCATTTATGATTGAGGACTGCCCTGTTTATTCATACCGCGGATTTTCACTTGACTGCGCACGGCATTCATTTACAATATCGGATATAAAAAAGCTTATAGATGCCGCGGCATTATTCAGGCTGAACAGATTTCACTGGCACCTGACGGATGACCAAGGCTGGCGCATAGAAATGAGCTCGCATAAGCGTCTTAACGAAATATCCAGCGTAAGAAAAAGATCAACATTCGGAGGCGTAATTGACGAGCACGAATACCGTGCCCTTTTTACAAAAGATGAAATAAAAGAGATAGTTGAATACTGCAAAGAGCGCCATATAGAGGTAATACCCGAAATTGATATGCCGGGGCACGCAAGCGCAATACTTGCCGCTTATCCTGAACTCGGCTGTTTTAAAAAGCCGGTTGAAGTGCAGACAAAGCAGGGCATATACAAAAATATCCTCTGCGTAAGCAACCAAGAGGTTTATTCTTTCGTATATGATATACTTGATGAGATTTGCGAGCTTTTCCCGTTTGAATACATACATATAGGCGGAGACGAAACACCCACTAAAAGCTGGGAAGAGTGCCCAAACTGCCGAAAAATGAAAGAAGAACTGGGTCTTAAAGATTTTAGTTCATTGCAGGGTGTGTTTACAAAAAAGATTGTAGATTATCTGAAAAGCAAGGGCAGAAAAGCAATAGTCTGGAATGAAACCCTAAAAGGAGGAACACCCGAAACAGACAGCGTATGTGTTCAGCACTGGATGGGCGGAGGAAACGCAAGCTTTGATTTTGCCGAAAAAGGCGGAAGAGTAATAGAGTCAGACTTTTTCCACTATTACTGCGACTATCCGTACGGGATGACACCGCTGAAAAAAACATATAATTTCCGACCAGAAAAGAAATATAAAAACTGCTCGGCAAAAAAGCCGTTTGGAATTGAAGCGGAAATGTGGACGGAATATGTACTGTCTCTTATACACATCTCCGAGCCCACGAGACGG
>URIN01000277.1 GCA_900547915.1 uncultured Clostridium sp.
CGTGGGCTCGGAGATGTGTATAAGAGACATGATTTTGCGTCATATACAGCGGCAGTAACAAAAGAACTTCAGGATAGAAAAGCCGATCTTGTCGTTTATGCCGGATTTATGACGATCCTTGATTCTCAGATAGTAAAAGCATTTCCCGGGAAAATGATGAATGTTCATCCAGCTCTGATACCGTCTTTCTGCGGAAAGGGATTTTACGGGCTTCATGTTCATGAGGCAGTGCTTGATAGCGGCGTAAAGCTTACAGGCGCAACCGTGCATTTCGTTACCGAGGAATGTGACGGCGGTCCTATCATTATGCAAAAGGCAGTTCCTGTTTTAAAAGGAGATACCCCCGAGGTTCTCCAGAAAAGAGTAATGGAGGAGTGTGAGTGGAAAATTCTTCCCGAATCCGTTTCTCTTTTTTGTCAGGGACGCATAAAAATTATAGGTAATAAAACCGAAATAGATTAAGGTGAAATTATGGAAATAAAAAATCTTGCTCAGCTTCTTTCAGATAATTCATATCCCGGCAGAGGTATTGTTCTGGGTAAGACTCCGAACGGAAAATGCGCTGCTATTGCTTATTTCATTATGGGCAGAAGCGAAAACAGCAGAAACAGAATATTTGAAGAAAATGACCGCGGAGGTATCCGCACAAAGGCTTTTGATGAATCTAAAATGACAGATCCCAGCCTTATTATCTATAATCCCGTGTTGAAACTTGACGGCAAAACTATAGTTACAAACGGAGATCAGACAGATACTATATATGATTATATGAAAGAGGGTCATTGCTATCGCCATGCTCTTCTCACACGTGAGTTTGAGCCTGATGAGCCTAATTACACTCCCAGAATTTCGGGAGTTGTAAAGCCTAACGGTGATTATGTGCTTTCCATCCTCAAATCAAATATGGGAAAACCGCAGTGCCTCAGATTCTTCTTTGAATATCCTGCAGAGGCAGGTCTTGCACACTTTATCCACACTTATAAGTGTGACGGCAATCCCATTCCCTCATTTGAGGGCGAGCCTGTTCCTGTAAGTGTTGATACTGATGATATTGATGAATTTACTGCGTCAATATGGGATAATCTCAATGCGGATAATAAGGTGTCTCTCTTCACCCGCTTTATTGATCTTGAAACAAATGCGGAAGAGACAAGGATAATAAATAAGAACAAATAATAAAAACAAGGGGGCATTATGCCCCCTTAATCTGTTAGAAAGGCAGTGTAAATATGAAGGTACTTGTAGTCGGCGGAGGCGGCCGTGAACACGCCCTCATCAGAAAAATCAAGGAATCTCCCAAGGTAACGGAGATTGCCTGCTGTCCGGGAAACGGCGGCATTTCTTACGATGCAACATGCTATCCTGTTTCCGCAACGGATATTGACGGCGTTGTAAATCTTGCTAAAGAGATTAAGGCTGATTTTGTTGTAGTAGCTCCCGATGACCCGCTTGTTATGGGAATGGTTGACGCTCTTAATAAAGAGGGCTTCAGAACTTTCGGACCGAATGCGGCAGCCGCAATAATTGAGGGATCCAAGGTCTTTTCAAAGGATCTTATGCTCAAATATAATATTCCTACCGCCGAATATAAGGTCTTTGACAATCCTGCGGATGTAATTACATATATTAAAGAGAAAAATGAATTTCCAACTGTTATAAAGGCAGACGGTCTTGCGCTCGGTAAAGGTGTTATTATTCCCGAAAATCTTGAAGAGGCAGAAGCGGGAGTAAAGGAGATCATGGAAGATAAGATCTTCGGCGAAAGCGGCAATAAAGTTGTTGTTGAGGAATTCTTAACAGGCCCCGAGGTCTCTGTTCTTGCGTTTACAGATGGAAAATGCGTAAAGCCTATGGTTTCGTCTATGGATCATAAACGCGCTCTTGACGGCGATAAAGGTCTTAATACGGGCGGAATGGGAACAGTATCTCCTAATCCGTATTATACTCCCGAAGTGGCTGAGGAGTGTATGAACAAAATCTTTATTCCTACAATCGAAGCTATGAATAAAGAGGGCAGAACGTTCAAAGGATGCCTGTATTTCGGTCTGATGATTACACCGAAGGGACCAAAAGTTATTGAATATAACTGCCGTTTCGGAGATCCTGAAACCCAGGTAGTTCTTCCGAGACTTAAAACTGATATTATGGATATATTTGAGGCTATCGAAAATTCGACACTTTCAGATTTAAATATAGAGTGGTCAGATGATGCCTGCGCTTGTGTTGTAATTGCTTCTGGCGGTTATCCTAAATCATATCCGAAGGGACTTGAAATCACGGGACTTGAAAACGGTCAGCTTGACGGAGTAACAGTTTACCATGCCGGTACTGCAATCAAGGACGGCAAACTCGTAACGGCAGGCGGAAGGGTGCTTGGTGTTACAGCTCTTGGATCTGATCTTCAGTCAGCACTTGATAAAGCATATGACGCAGTTGATAAGATAAATTTTGAAAACAAACATTACAGAAAGGACATTGGTAAACGTGCTCTCGCTGCGTTAAATAATTAAATATTATATTAAATGTTAACGCTGTCTCTTATACACATCTCCGAGCCCACGAGA
>URIN01000278.1 GCA_900547915.1 uncultured Clostridium sp.
TACACAAGGCTATTCGTCGGCAGCGTCAGATGTGTATAAGAGACAGACATAAGATAGCACAGCTCGAAAAAAATCAGCGGTGACAGCGGGTGGTATTGCACTGCCGCTGAAAAATCACAGAGCAAAATACAGCCGAAAGCCCTTGTAAGTCCACAGCCGGGGCAGTCTATGCCTGTTATCATTTTAAAGGGGCACCGGTAAAATAAAATTATAAGAACAGCAAAAAACAAAAACCAAATAAAGGATTTGATAACTGATTTTCTGTGAGCGTGAATTTGTGAGTTTTTAGAATAGACCATAACTCCCACTGATTTCATATAGATTTTCCAAGCTAATAGTATCATATGAAAACTTTATCTGTCAATATAAACAGATAATTACCTATAATTTTCAGGTTGGAATATTTTTGTGCTGTTTTAAGATAAAAATTATGCCCGCAGTTGCCTGTTTGTAACAACTGCGGGCTGTAAATATTTTATTAATTCTTATTCAGATATTCTTCAAGGCATTCGCCGCTCTCTTGAATTTCTTTTGCGGCGTTCTTGCCTACATATCTGTAATGCCACGGCTCATAATCCTTGCCGGTAATATCCGTTTTGTTTTCAGGATACCTCATTATAAAGCCGTATTTATAAGCGTTTTCAGCAAGCCACGAATAAACTTCTTCACTTTCGCTCTTTCCCTCAACGGCATTTATATCTACTGCCAGCCCAAGCTCGTGCTCGCTTGTTCCCGGCAGAGCAACTGTTTCAAGCGCAAGTTCCTTTGCACGTGATTTTGAATAACCTTTCGCCATATAGGCGGCAGTCTTTTCATTAAGCACTCTTTTTTGCTCGTCATCAGAACGATATCCGGCACGAACAAACGGATATATTCCCTCGGCACGCATATCATCAAACATTTCCTGCAAATCAGGATATATCATGCTTGCAACCTGCTCGCCGTTAGAAAGCGTTGTAAGTTCAACGTCCCAGTCGGAAGGAATATTATTATCATCGTTTACAAGCGTGAGCTGGGGATCGCTGGTTTTCTGAGTAAAAACAATGTGACCTGAGTTATCAAGGTCAAGTCCGCCTGCCGTAAATGCCCACACCCCGGCAAATGAAACCACGCATACTATAAGGACTGCAATAAGTATCTTGATTTTACTCTTCACTGCTGTCCTCCGTGTTGCTTACAGGCAGCATTACCGTTGCTTTAAACAGGTCGCCGTCTATAGAAATAACAAGCTGTCCTGCGTTGAGGCGGCATAGTTCTTTTGCAATGGAAAGCCCCAGACCGTTTCCGTCTTCCGTTCTTGATTTATCCCCTCTTACAAAGCGCTCTGTAAGTTCCTCTGCGCTTATGTTAAGAGGCGCTTTAGAGATGTTCTTTATCTCAAAACAGCCGAAATTGCCCTGTGAGTACAGGCGGGTGTATACTCTGGAACCTCTTGCTGAGTATTTTTTAGCGTTTGAAAGCAGGTTTTCAAATACACGGTATACTTTTGTTCCGTCAGCAAATACTATGTGTTTTGAAGCTGATTCGTCAAATATCAGTTCAAGATCGTTCTTCTCAAAATCATCAGTGTATTCAACAATAGCCTGAGTTGCAAGTTCATTAAGGTTTATCTTAGTTTTGTTGAGCACAACATTTCCTGTGGAAACTTTGGATGCTTCTATGAGGTCTTCAATAAGGCGCTTGAGGCGGTTTGCCTTTTCGTCTATAACACCCATATACTTCACAGCCGTTTCGTCCTTGATTTCACACTTCTTGAGCAGGTCGATATAGTTGATTACCGATGTCAGCGGTGTTTTCAGGTCGTGAGAAACATTTGTTATAAGTTCCGCTTTGGTTCGCTCGTCTTTTACGGCTTTTATAACGGCTTCCTGAAGTTGTGCATTCTTTCTGTCAAGCGTGTCGGCAAGCGTTTTAAGGCACTCAGGCAGGGCGGCTGTGTCAATATCAACAGGCTCATTTTTTGCGCTGCAGTCAATAAGTTTGTCAAGCGCGCGCATGAATTTAAATGCTTTGTATATGCAGTATGCGTCTACGGCAAAAATAACGAGCATAAAGAACAGCCCTACCAGCACATTGGCTCCGCCGTATGGCGCTGTTTGCAAAAGCAAAACCGCAACAGCCGTGCCGATAATGTTGAAAAGAGAAAACAGAGCAACTGCCCACACGGCTTTTTTGTGAAGCCTTTCGGGGGCAAAAACAATGGTTTTGAAAAATTTTTTAGTCCCTTTGTGAAGCCATACGAAAAAGCTTACTATCAGAGAGCCGAATTTATAAATGAATGTATGTTTGAATATGTTTACGCCTGTTTTTGCATTTCTTGCAACGGATACCGAAAAGCCCAGAATTATCAGATATGCCGCTGCTCCCAAAGCAAACAGAATGTTTTTATACCACTGCGATGAGAAAAAGTCTCCCGAAAGCGCAAAATAGGTGCTTGTCTCATTATTGTAGCCGTGTATATCGTAGCCGAATATATACACATTTTCGCCGTCAATAAGCATCAATATAAGCATACATCTGTCTCTTATACACATCTCCGAGCCCACGAGACGGACTCCTATCT
>URIN01000279.1 GCA_900547915.1 uncultured Clostridium sp.
ATATGCGGCAAAAGCATTTACAGCGGCAGCCTTGATCTAAAACAGGCGCTGGAGGTGTGCTCTAATGGAAATTGATGTTGAAAAGTATTTCAAAAAAGCGGATCTTATTCCCGCAATTATTCAGGAGCACGGTACGGGCGAAGTGCTTATGCTTGCGTATATGAACAGAGAATCGCTCAGAAAAACGCTTGAAACAGGCTATACCTGGTTTTGGTCAAGAAGCAGGCAGGAACTTTGGAATAAGGGCGCCACAAGCGGTCATCTTCAAAAGATTGTTTCCGTTTACGGCGATTGCGATGATGATACATTGCTTATAGATGTTATACAGACGGGTGCTGCATGTCATACGGGCAACCACAGCTGCTTTTTTAATAAGATAAAGGAATTTGATTGATATGGATTATATTAAAAATGAATATCAGGTAATTATAGACAGAAAAAACGAAAAAGCCGAAGGCTCATATACAGCTTATCTTTTTGAGCAGGGAATAGATAAAATTCTCAAAAAAGTCGGCGAGGAGTGTACGGAAACAGTTATCGCCGCTAAAAATAACGATAAAGATGAAACTGTTTATGAAATTTCCGATCTGATTTATCATATTCTTGTTATGATGGCTTATCAGGGAATTACAGTTGAAGATGTTGAAAAAGAACTTCAGAAAAGAGCCGAAAAGCGCTCCAATTTAAAGAAATTTCACGTGGTGGATAAGAATTCATAATGTCACACAAAAAATGGTTGATTGCAAACGCGGATAAGGAAAAAGCCTCCGCAATAAGTGAAAAATTCAATATGGACGCATTTGTTGCGTATTTGCTTGCCGCAAGGGGATTTGACGATGAACTTAAGGTTTCTGAATTCATTTCCTCTTCTGTTCGTATTTCGGACCCTTTTGAACTTTCGGGCATGGACGCCGCCGTGGACAGAATTGAACAAGCTGTTTCTCTCGGTGAAAAGATAACCGTGTACGGCGATTATGACTGTGACGGCGTTACCGCAACAGCACTTTTGTATTCGCTTTTAAGCGATATGGGTGCTGAGGTGGATTACTATATCCCGTCAAGAGAAACGGAGGGCTACGGCCTAAATAAAGATGCAATCAAAAAGATTGCCGACAGTTCAACTAAACTCATCGTAACGGTTGATAACGGTATAAGTGCTGTGGAGGAGACGGAATATGCCTATTCCCTTGGAATGGAACTTGTCATAACTGACCACCATCAGGTGCCGCAGGATATTCCGCGCGCAGCAGCAGTAGTCAATCCTCATCTTCAGGACGGGGAACTTCCGTTTACAGATTTTGCCGGTGTGGGTGTGGCTTTCAAACTTGCCTGTGCGCTTTACGGAGATACAGACGATATTCTTTACCGCTATGCAGACCTTGCAGCAATAGGAACAATTGCTGATATAATGCCGCTTTGCGGTGAAAACAGGGCAATAGTAAAAGCAGGCATTAAACTTATAAATGAGTATCCCCGCCCGGGTATAGCGGCTCTGATTAAAGCCGCAGGGGCGGATGGAAAAGAAATAACTTCAACTGATATAGCATTTACCATTTGTCCCAGAATAAATGCAACGGGCAGGATAGAGCACGCCTCAAAGGCTGTGGAACTTCTTATCAGTGCAGAAACCGAAAAAGCGTCGTTCATAGCGGAGCAGCTTAATATAAATAATACACATCGTCAGGAGATAGAGCAGGAGATATTTGACGATGCTGTAAAACAACTTTCCGAAAACCCTGCTCTTTCCGGACAGCGTGTCATAGTTGTAAGCGGAGAGGGCTATCATCAGGGCGTTGTTGGAATAGTGGCATCAAGACTTTGTGAAAAGTATGAAAAACCTGCCATTGTAATAGGCACGGACGATTCCGGTATTGCACGCGGTTCTGCAAGAAGTGTTGAGGGATTCAACATTTTTGAGGCTATTTCAAGCTGCTGCGATATGCTAACTCATTTTGGCGGTCACCCGGGTGCTGCCGGGCTTAGTCTAAGTGCAGATGATATTGATGATTTCAGAACAAAAATAAATGAGTATGCGGCTCAAAAATATCCCGCAATGCCGCCACAGACAGTAAATATAGATTTTAAAATTTCACCATTTTATCTCAGCGTTGACCTTGCAAAAGAGCTTAAAGTGCTTGAGCCGTACGGTGAGGGCAACAAGCGCGCAATATTTGCGCTGATGAATTTAACTCTTGTAAATGTTGTTCCTATGGGCAACGGCAGGCATATACGCCTTGAATGTGAGAAAAAAGGTAAAAAAATAAAAATTGTTAAGT
This sequence comes from uncultured Clostridium sp., assembly GCA_900547915.1. GTDB lineage: Bacteria > Bacillota > Clostridia > Oscillospirales > Acutalibacteraceae > Eubacterium_R. Next base: position 2,277 of record URIN01000279.1, read on the forward strand.
TTGGCACAGCCGCAGAAAACTTCCCGTTTATTCCCGGGGAAAAGATAGATGCCGCCGTTAAGATAGGTGTAAATCCATTTAACGGTCGTGAATATCTGTCTGTTCAGGCGGTGGATATCAGAAAAAGCGGTATGAATGAAGAAGCATATTTTGCTCAAAAAGAGGAATATGAACTTTTTCTTGCCGGTAAAAATAATTCCGAAAGTGTTTATCCTGACAGGGATATATGCGCTTCAGTGTATAAAGCGCTGCGCAAAAGGCAAAATGTTTATACGGATGCAGAC
>URIN01000280.1 GCA_900547915.1 uncultured Clostridium sp.
TACACAAGGCTATTCGTCGGCAGCGTCAGATGTGTATAAGAGACAGGTACTAATATGTGGTATATTCATGGTCACAATTATCTTTTTATCAAATTCTTTAAGTGATTGTTTACAGTGGATAATTGATGGACAGACAACAGGTAATGCGGAAGAAAGTTATAGCTTTTTTGATTTTTCAATAACTTACCTTCTTCTGGTTTTTATGATGATTCTGATTATTTTTTCGTATATACGAAAAAGATCTTATGATTATGTTTTGCTAGATGTAATGGGAATTCAGAAACGGCATAAGTACATATTTATTGGATGTGAATATTTAGGAATTGTTGTGATTTCTATATTAGGCGGAATATTGTTTGGGGCAATATTATCTGAAATTATAAAGATTGAACTGGAAAAAATCTTTGCAAATATAATTTTTACAGAGATAAATTATGGATTTTCGCCTTTCCGGATGACTATAATTATCGGTTTTTGTGTTTTCGGACTTTTGTTTATTGTGTTTGATGAAGCAATCTCTTGCTTGGGGATGGATTCTCTATTGTCTTGTGGGAAAAAAAGTGGAAAACCTGTAAAAACAAGACCTAAAAAGAAGATTTACGTAAATTACTGGAAATTGCGAAAAGACACGACAATATCTATCTTGAAATACTTTTGTGTTTGTTTTGTGGACTGCGAATTGGAGAAGTACGTGGACTCAATTTTGATCATGTAGACTTAGAAAACCATACAATTACTGTAATGCAACAAGCACCATATGAATCTTTCATAACTATCAAAACAGAACATGGTGTAGAAAAGTGCTTAAACGAGGATTGTATTAAGCCTCCAAAATCCGGTTCCAGTTACCGGACAATAAAAGTACCTGATATTGTAGCAGATGAACTTTACAGAAGAAGAGAAAAAAATAAACAATATTTTAAAACACATCCTAATGCAGTATCATATTGGAGAAACTATATATGTATTGGATTTGGAGGCGAACTGATTTCAAGCAAAACCGTTACAGAAGGATTATATAAAATATGCAAAAAAAATGGCTTACCAAAAATATCAGCTCATGGATTGCGCCATTTATGTGCAACAATTCTTTTGGAGCAAAATGTACCTCTGGAAGAAATCAGTCATATCTTAGGACATGCTTCCGTATCAACTACATTTGACATCTATTGCGGTGAAATTCAAGGCAGGGATAATATTCTGGATTTCTTATCCAGCAACTTTGATCCTATTACTCATCTTGCAAGAAAGGCAGGGTGAAGCTATGAATAAGAATCAGAAACAATTTATTCGTCCACCTTATGATTCACGATTTGACCAGTTAAATATTATTCACTGGGATTTTCCGCAAAAACCGACTTTTCAACATGGAAAATACTGTATCCGTTTTACTCTGATTTTGGGTGATGGTTCTACATTGAACCGTCAAAAGGGTGGGTTTGCTTCTGCGAAGGAAGCTATGAAATATCGTGACAATCTAATTGTAAAACTTACCAAAAATCAATATATGCCATACCGATTTACTTTAAAGGAATTTTACAATTACTGGTTATATTACTACATTATAGATGTATGTAAATATGCTTACAATACGTTTAAATACTATGCAACACCGGTTAAAAGATTTTGTGAATATTTTAGACCAGACACCTATATGGATTCTATAACCACAACAGATTTAAAAAATTTCATCAACAAGTGCGAAACTTTTAGTGCATACAAAGCTATGATGCAAATGATTCAAAATTCTTTTCAATATGCAAAGAATAAGCAGATTATCATATCAAATCCGGCACCACTGGCAATAGAAATTTGCAAAAAAGAAAAGAAGATTACTAAACCACCTACTAAGAAAAACGCATTTACGCTGAACGAACTTATGAATTTATTATTGACCGCAAGAAAAATGGATTATACATTCTATTTATTTTTACTGCTGTCTGCTTCAACAGGAGCACGTGTAAGTGAAACAAGAGCGATCTGTTTTTCAAAAATCGACTTTCAAAAAAAACAACTCTTAATCGACTGTCAGTTGGGAAGAGGATATGATAATGAGGGGTTCGATGACAATACGTTACTTTCTCAAAAGAGGACATTAAAAACTCTTAACAGTAAAAGATACGTCCCGCTTCCTGATTTTATTATGGATGAGCTGTATCTAGCAAAAGCACGATATGAAGAAACACTGAAAAATGATCCGGAATTTGATGAAAACTTAGATTTTGTTTTGTTTAGGGATCACGGGAAGGCAATCGCAAGACCGTATTATTATTTTAAGAAACTGATGAAGAAATGTAATATCGATTGTACAAAACATGTATGGCACGATTTACGGCACACTTATGCAACACTGTTAGATCAAAACAATATGAACATGAAAGTAGTATCGGAGATATTAGGTCATTATTCAGAAGAATTTACAAATGAAGTTTATGTCATTCATAAACCAGAGGTCATCATCTATGATACAAGTGAAGTAATGAACTCATTTATTGAGTCATTAAAACTGGACTCAACAGAAACTGTCTCTTATACACATCTCCGAGCCCACGAGACG
>URIN01000281.1 GCA_900547915.1 uncultured Clostridium sp.
CTTATATACAGTCATTTAAAACATTTCCTTTCCCGCCGCAGGCGGAGTTCTATTTATATATCAGGTAAAGAAATTCAAAAGAAAAGTTATTGCGATACCTGCGCCCACGCACAGTGCGCTCTGAATACATATATACCTAATCTCTCGCTTTGTTTTTCTTGAACGCGGCGGCCTGCCGGCTGATTTTGCCAAAAGCCGCGCTTCTTTTTTTAATTTTTCCCCGTCCCCGTTCACATATTCAGGTTTAACAAAAAAAATCACCTTTTCGAAATAGGGACTTTCGGGATTGGTAATCTCCACCACCTGTTTGTTAACACCTTTTAGCATCGTCTTTTTCCTTTCGTTTTTTATACAAATAGTGTTGGAATATTCACCCTGATTTATACAAATTTTTGAATATTGATTTTTGGTTAAAAATGCAATAAAATAATGCTTGACACGGCTTTGCAATAACAAAAAGTATACTGAAACTTACACAATAAAAATGTTTAAAACAATGTTGAAAATGTTTAAAACAATGCTAAAAAACGGCTTGTTTAGGTGATTTTCGGCTGTTGAAAAGTTAAAAACAAGTAAAATCGGGGCAGTTTTCAATACTTTACACAGAGTTTTCAACATTTTGTAAAGTTACAAATAGTTACAGATTTTTTTAGTTATTTTGCTGTTTTTTATATTCCGTATAACGGTATAATATGATATAATTTCAGTGTATAAAACGGGGAGAAATTATACAGATAATGATAATTGAAGAGAGCAAAAACGGTATTATTCTTAAAGGCGTGGAATGCCTGAGCCTGCCGCTCACTCTTGACTGCGGAGAAGCGTTTCGCTGGGTGGAGCAGGAGGACGGCTCATGGAGCGGCGCCGCTTACGGAAAATATCTTAATATTAAAGAAGAAAACGGAAATTTCATACTTAAAGACACCTCTTTGGAAGATTTTGAAAACGTGTGGCGCAATTATTTTGACCTTGACCGTGATTACGCCGCAATATGCGCAAAACTCAAAGAGGACGACCTTGTGCGTGAAACGATAGACGAATACTACGGCATAAGAATATTAAATCAGGAGCCGTGGGAGGCGCTTGTTTCATTCGTCATAAGCCAGCAAAACAATATAAAAAGAATAAAAGGCATAATAAAACGCCTTTGCGATACATACGGTGAAAAGATTTGTGACGGCTGGCACGCTTTTCCCACAAGCAAAACTCTCAGCAAACTCAGCGTGGAGGATTTTGAAGCGATAGGTCTCGGCTACCGCGCGAAATATGTTAAAAAACTTGCCGATGATGTTGAGAGCGGCGTTATTGACCTTGCCGCAATAAAGGCAATGGATCTTGATGACGCCAAAAAGACTTTGCTTTCTATCTACGGAGTGGGAGAGAAAGTGGCAAACTGCGCTCTCCTTTTCGGTTTTCAGTTTATAAGGTGCTTTCCAGTTGACGTGTGGATGAAAAGGGTGCTCCAGTATTACCCAAACGGTCTGCCCGAATGTTTCAGCGGTTATGAGGGCATAGCGCAGCAGTATTTATTCCACTGGGCGCGCAACAATTTACAGGCGGTGAAATAATGCAAAAACTTTTTACTGATTATGACGGCATTTCAGAAAAAATATATCTTAACGAGGAGCAGAGCCGCCACATTGCCAGAAGCCTGCGCATGAAAAAGGGCGATATGATAACCGTTTGCACGGGAGACGGCAGTGATTACGGCTGCATAATTGACGATATTGATAAAGACGGCGTTGTGCTTTCCGTCTGCTACAAGCAGGCGTCTGAAAGTGAGCCTGATATAAAGGTTTCACTTTATCAGGGCGTGCCTAAGGGAGACAAGCTTGAGGACGTTATTCAGAAATGCACGGAACTCGGCGTGTATGAGATAATTCCCGTGCTTACAAAAAGGTGCGTGAGCCGCCCGCAGGAAAAGCAGGCGGAGAAAAAACGCCAGAGATACAACAAGATAGCGCTTGAGGCGGCACAGCAGAGCGGCCGCGGCATAGTGCCCGAAGTTAAAAAGATGACGGATTTTAAGACCGCCGTAAAAGAATGTAACGCAGATATAAAAATAGTATTTTATGAGGGCGGCGGACTTCCGCTGACGGATATAATAAAAAAAGGCGCAAAAAGCGCCGCTGTTTTCATAGGGCCCGAGGGCGGGTTTGAAAAAGAAGAGGTTGAGTTTTTAAAAGAGAACGGAGCCGCCATGGCAACGCTTGGCAAAAGGATATTAAGAACGCAGACCGCACCTGCCGCGGCGCTTGCCGCCATAATGCTGCTTACGGGAAACCTTGAATAGTAATGCACCGCACGGCATGCAATAAAACCGCTCGGCACGGGCATATTAATAAAAAAAGAAACGGGGCGTTAAAATGATTTACAACGATCTTACTCAGCTGATAGGAAACACACCGATGATGCGCCTTGACGCAATTGCGAAAAACGAGGGCGCTAAGGCGAATATTATAGCAAAGCTTGAATATTTTAATCCCGCAGGCTCGGTAAAAGACCTGTCTCTTATACACATCTGACGCTGCCGACGAATAGCCTTGTGTA
>URIN01000282.1 GCA_900547915.1 uncultured Clostridium sp.
CGAGATAGGAGTCCGTCTCGTGGGCTCGGAGATGTGTATAAGAGACAGATAAAATTATTATTTATAATTCGGGAGTAAATGAAAGATTACTCCTCTGCTGTTTGTATTTTTTTGTTACTCGATAAGACCGCTTTCTTTTAGAAGAATTTCAATATCCGTACCTTCAACCTTTTTAAGCAGAATCTTTACGAACTCCTTTTCCATAAGCGAAAGCTTAACATCGGTAATCGGTTTCTTATCAATAGCGTAGTAGCAGGCACGGAGAAGCTCACGAACATCATATTTACTGCCCCAAACCTCAGGAACACCGCGGTCAACATCAAGGAGAGTATAAACAGATTCCATACCGGTACGCATTGAATATTCTATCGTGAATATTGTGTCACGTGGAGTTTCTGCAAACTGACCAAGGAAAGCAAAGTTTACAGCGCCGTCAGGTACAACCTTTGGACGGTCCTCGTTCTTTCTCGGCTGGAAAAAGGCGTTAATGAATGGCATAAAGCAGGTTGTGGTGTTGCAGGCATTTTTTGCAAGGTCATCAATTTCCGCATCAGGAATACCGATATGATACAGCCACTCACGGCATACCTCCTCGCCTGTGCAGTCACGCATTGCCTTTTTAACATAATTACCTTCCTTGTTTGTGGTCAAAGCATAAAGCCAAATTAAAACAGTGTCTTTATCCTGTGACTTAAACTGAGGCTGACGGTTGATTGTCCACGACAGATACCAGTTATCCATACTGTCTTTAACAGTAACAATACCACCTGTGGTAACCTTTCCCTCGCGAGGATCCCTCTTGCAAATGTTGATTATGTGTTGAATAATTTCTTCGTTAGATGTTGCAACAGTAGCACTCATCCAGTTTGTTTCTTCAATATTGGTGCAGAAATTATCGGGATTACCGAACTCACTGTGCTCAGCCTGCTTTGCAATGTTTTTCCATAAATCCCATGACTCGCCTGTACCGTTTTTAGCTTTTGTAAGGTCGGGAGCGTGTGTTTGGTCGCCGTAGCAGGAAGTGTCGGTGCAACAACCGTTTGTAATAAACACAAGGTCATCCTCAACTAAATCTATTGTTTGCTCCTTGCCGTCTTTAATAAACACAATCTGCCTTGCAATCTTTTTGTCGCCTACGGTGTCGATAATAACATTTTTTACATTCATACCGTACTCGATTGTAACGCCGTGGTTTTCAAGGTATTTTACCAGTGGCAAAATCAGGCTTTCATACTGATTATACTTTGTGAAGCGAAGAGCGCTGAAATCAGGAAGTCCATCAATATGATGAACATAACGGCATAGATAACGTTTCATCTCAAGCGCACTTGACCAACGTTGAAATGCAAACATAGTCTGCCAGTAAAGCCAGAAATTTGTTGACCAGAATGAATCCGGCAGAACCTCCGAAATTTTCTTACCTTCAAGAGTCTTTTCAGGTGTAATAAACAACTGTGAAAGAGCCATTGCAGATTCTTTATCAAGTCCGAATTTTTTATCTGTATGAGCGTCTTCTCCGCGGTTTACAGAGGCTCTGCACAGAGAATAGTTTGGATCGTGCTTGTTGAGCCAATAGTACTCGTCAAGAACGGAAACCTCGGGATTTTCCAAAGAAGGAACATCTCTGAACATATCCCACATAACTTCAAAATGGTTATCCATTTCTCTGCCGCCGCGCATATAAAAGCCTTTTGTAACATCCTTTCGTCCGTCACAGCTTCCGCCGGCAAGCTCTAACTTTTCAAGAAGGTGGATATGCTCGCCCTTCATCTGACCGTCACGCACCAGATAAAATGCTGCTGTAAGACCGGCAAGACCGGTGCCGATAATATAGGCGGATTTTTTGTCAACATCCTTTGGCTTTTCGGGATGTGCAAAGGATTCATAAGTTCCTGCTGAATAATACATAAAATTCATCTCCAAATTTTTATTTTGTAATTTCATTATATTATTTTTTCGCAGGTTAACAATAAACAGAAAAATGCCCGTGATAAATTTTTTATCACGGGCAAAAAGATGTTAACATTTTTATCAAATATCATTTTTTGATAAAGGTTTATCTATTCTGAATCTTTCAAGTGCATCTGTAAAGGTATTCTGTATAACCAAAGCAAGCTTGCTGATAAGCTGTTCGGGGTTTTCTTTCATATCATTTTTAATCCAGTCAAGCATCAAGCCGACAAAAGCATAGGAATATACCGATGCAATAAATTCCTTGTCTTCCTGACGAACGGTCATATCAGCGGATTGTTCTTCCACAACTTTCAGCAAAAGATTATCAATAAGAGGTTTGAGATACCTTTCAACCTGTTCACGATCAACACAGCGGTAAACATTCATAATGAGCGGCTTATTTTCACGCACTGTATAGAAAATCTGAAGCATACCCTCCTGCCAGGTATCGTGCGTTTTGTTTTCTTTTATTACTTTAGCGGCTTCCTGAAGGCAAGCCCACTCAGCAAGGTCATATATATCTTTAAAATGATAATAAAAGGTCTGTCTCTTATACACATCTCCGAGCCCACGAGACGGACTCCTATCT
>URIN01000283.1 GCA_900547915.1 uncultured Clostridium sp.
AGATAGGAGTCCGTCTCGTGGGCTCGGAGATGTGTATAAGAGACAGCTTATGAGCCTACCGATAACGGTGAATCTCCGCTTTCAAAGATGACGGACTGGGTAAATACCACCTGCCCGTGCTGCGGCGGTCCGGCAAAGAGAGAAACAGATACTATGCCTCAGTGGGCAGGTTCTTCTTGGTATTTCTTAAGATATACCGATCCTCACAACGATAAGGCACTTGCTTCAAAAGAATCGCTTGAGTACTGGACTCCCGTTGACTGGTATAACGGCGGTATGGAGCACACAACACTTCACCTGCTTTACAGCCGTTTCTGGCACAAATTCCTTTATGATATCGGCGTTGTACCCACTTCAGAGCCTTACATGAAGCGTACTTCACACGGTATGATACTCGGCGAAAACGGCGAAAAGATGAGTAAATCAAGAGGAAACGTTGTTAATCCCGATGAGATTGTAGACCGCTACGGCGCGGATACAATGCGCCTTTATGAAATGTTCATAGGCGATTTCGAAAAGGCGGCTCCTTGGAATTCCGATTCTATCAAGGGCTGCAAGAGATTCATTGAACGTTTCTGGAATCTTCAGGAAATAGTTACAGACGGCGATGGTTACAGCAGCGATCTTGAGCCGCTTATGCATAAGACCATTAAAAAGGTAACTGAAGATATTGATAATCTGAAGTGCAACACGGCGATTGCCGCTATGATGACACTTCTCAATAAAGTTTACGAAAAGAAGAGCATCACAAGGGGCGAGCTTCGTGATCTTACAATCATTCTCAACCCGTTTGCTCCCCACGTAACCGAAGAAGTTTGGGAAAGAATGAATTTCGGCGGTGCCGTTCATGAGGCAAAGTGGCCTGAGTATGACGAGGCAAAAACTGTTGAGAACAGTGTTGAGATTGTTTTGCAGATAATGGGCAAAGTGCGTTCACGTATGACCATTCCTGTTGATATGCCGAAAGATGAGGTTATTGCTCTTGCCAAGGCGGATGAAAAGATCGCAGCCGCAATCGAGGGCAAGACTATAAAAAAGGAAATTTATGTTCCCAATAAACTTGTTAATATAGTTGCAGTTTAAAATCAATTTTGGCGCGGCGGCTTTTGCGCCGCGCCTTTTTATGAGGTGCAGTTATGAGTGATAAAAAGAAGATCTACACAGTTGCCACAGCACATCTTGATACCGTGTGGAGCTGGGATTTTGAAAAAACAGTTTCTCAATACATATACAATACGCTTGTGGATAATTTCAAGCTGTTTAAAAAGTATAAAACATATAAGTTCAATTTTGAGGGCTCATACCGCTATGAACTTATGGAAGAATATTATCCCGAGCTTTTTGCAGAAATGAAAAAGTATGTAGAGAGCGGCAGGTGGAACGTCTGCGGTTCTGCCTTTGAAAACGGAGATACTAATATTCCGTCTCCCGAGGCTCTTTTCAGAAATATTCTTTTCGGAAATTCGTATTTTGACAAAACTTTCGGAAAACGAAGCAAGGATATTTTTCTGCCTGACTGTTTTGGCTTTGGCTGGGCGCTTCCGTCAATAGCTCACCATTCAAATCTGCTGGGTTTTACCACACAGAAGCTTGCCTGGGGCGGCGCTTACGGAGTTCCGTTTGATATAGGCAGATGGTACGGTTCGGACGGTAATTATATTTATGCCAACACCAATCCTCACGATTATTATTTCACTTTGACTCAGCTCAGAAAGTGGAATTTTGTTCAGAAAAAGCTTAAAGAAAACGAAAAGTATGATTTTGACTGGACTTATATCTTCCACGGTATAGGCGACCGCGGCGGCGCGCCAAAGGAAAAATCTGTTGCGTTCGTTGAAAGCGAAGTAAACGGCAATAAAGACAGTAATATAGAGGTTTATGTTGCACAGGCAGATGAGATCTTCCGTGATATAGAGAACAAACTCACAGATGAGCAGAAAAACAAGCTTCCCGAGTGGAAAACAGAGCTTGTTATGCAAAATCACGGTGTCGGCGGCTACACTTCAAGAGCGTGCGGCAAAAGGTGGAACAGACGCTGTGAGGAACTTGGCAGTATTGCAGAGAGAAACAGCGTTGAGGCGGAATATTTCGGCGCATCTGATTATAACAGAACTGCGCTTACAAGAGCGTGGAAACGCGCAATTGCGCATCAGTTCCACGATGATATGCCCGGCACAAGTGTTCAGCGTGTATACCGCCGCAGCTGGAACGATCTAGCGCTTTCTGCAAATCAGTTCACCTCAGAACTTGAAAACGCTTCCTGCGGTATATCATCACTTATGAAGACAGACTTTTGCCAGGGCACACCAATTATGGTGTCAAACCCTGTTGAGGCGGATATGAGCAGCGCTGTAACTATTTATCTTGACGGCGTTAAAACACAGTATGTACGTGTCTTTGATGATGCGGGCAAAGAGGTCAGAAGCCAGGTAAATTCAGATAAAAACGGTGTAAAAGAAATTCTTTTCATAGCCAATGTCAGAAGCCTCGGAAGCCGTGTTTATGATGTGCGCCCCAGCAATGTGCCCTGCCGTCTTG
>URIN01000284.1 GCA_900547915.1 uncultured Clostridium sp.
ATAGGAGTCCGTCTCGTGGGCTCGGAGATGTGTATAAGAGACAGAGCTATATTACACCAAATAAGAAGATTTCGCTTGCCGAAACGCCTTATCAGAAACGGCGCAATAAGCATTGCCCAAAGGGCGCCGTTACCAATAACTGTATTTGCCACGCCGAGCCAGCCCTGTTTTTCAGGAATGGCGTATACAAATGTCCACTGAAGTATAGTGAGATATGCGCTTTCCAAAAATCCTATCCACGTTGCGATGTTGGTTAACCAGAAATACTTGTTTTTTGAAGCGCTTCTCAAAGCATCTGAAAAACGTATAGAGCGTGTCTCACTTTTAGAATAAATAATTCTTTCTTTTGTTTTTGCGTAAATAAAATAAGTAAGTCCTAAGCCTAAAAGAGTGAACACAGGATAAATTATTCTGTAAGTTCTTATATCATTAAGACCGCCCGTAAGAGGAGCAAGAGCAGGAATTACAAGGTTTGTTATAGTAGGAGCGAAAGAAAAAACTATCTGCCCGGCAGACATGATATCTGTGCGTTCCTCCGTATTAGGGCTCATTACTTGAATAAGCAGATTGAATGCCTCAGTAAAGAACGGATTGAAACAATTAATCAAAAGATAACAAATCTCTACAGTTATTACTTTTTCGTTATAAGTCATCTGCTCATATGGCATCCATACAAACAAAATAGATGACAGCACTGTAGGCAGTCCCATCCATTTTAGCCACGGGCGAAACTTTCCGTATTTTGATTTAGAATTATCAAAAAGATATGAACGAAGCGCAGTTACAGCAAAGCCGAAAATGCTTGCTATAATATTCATCGTCTGAAGATGAACAGGGTCTATACCAAGCGCCGAACCAACAAGAAAATTGCTTGCGGAAAGGCCTATAGCGGAAGCAAGCGTTGTTGCAAAATGAACTCCCATTCCACCCACGCCGTAAGCGGCCACTTCCTTGAACGGAACATACCTTCCCGGTGCGGGATTATTCCAGTATTTTCTGAGATTAACTATAAATGATTTTACCTTTGAACTCACAGTACCCCTCCATTCAGCGTTTTTTTTGCGTATGAATGCAATTTAATTATATCATAACAGTCAACAACAAACAACAAGAATATTGATGCAGCCGCTGTATGTTAACGACAGAAGTTTTCATCATCTTATTAAATTGAAAATATGTTCTTTTGTCTTTAAATGCGCATTCAGTGTGTTCCAAAAAGAACTAATGTCTTACTGATTAAAATAAATTTCTTTTAATTATACGTTTTTTGTATTATAATGGTGATGAAATAAACACTGCAAGAGGTTTCACGGCTATGAAGCAAAAGAACTTCGGTTACAAAACCGCTTACAACGGGCAGCTTTTTCTGCTGTGCTGGATAGCTTATTTTTCTACTTACATATGCAGGCTGAACTTTTCCGCAGTTATGCCGGATCTTATCAGTGACGGAGTTTTTACACAAAGCCAGACTGCTTCAATATCCTCTGCGTTTTTTATCAGTTACGGTGTAGGACAGCTTTTCAGCGGTGTTCTGGGAGATAAGATTTCGGCAAGATTACTGATATTTGCCGGAGTACTAGCATCAGGACTAAGCAACACTATCATATATTTTTTCTTTAACTCATACACTGCCATTATGATTTTATGGGCGCTGAACGGCATTGCCCAGGCGCTTGTGTGGGCACCTATACTCAAACTTGCAGGCGACTATTACAGTGAGGGCGAAAAGCTGAAATTCGGTGTTGACATTTCAACCACTGTTCCGCTCGGAACTTTGGCAAGCTATGGTGTTAGTCTTGTAACACTTTTATTTGCGCCTTGGAAATACGTTTTTCTTATAAGCGGAGCAATAGTGATAGCTGTTGCAGTATATTGGTATGTAGGAACGCACTCGCTGAAAAAGACACCGAAAGCCAAATCTGAATCAGAAGAAGAAAAGCCTGGTAAAGCCGTATCTTTCGGAAAGCTTGGAAAGCTTATTCTTATCAGCGGAACGGCTGCGCTTATGATACCTATTGCAATTCAGGGAACACTTAAGGACAGCGTTACGCAGTGGATACCTACTTATCTAAAAAATCAATACGGTATGGGCACAAGTCTTTCCCTGCTGCTTACAATGGTGCTGCCGATTGTTAATGTAACGGGTGCATACCTTGCTAAAGAACTCAACAAAAAGTTCAAAAACGAACTTGCCACTTCGGCGGCGTTTTTCGGTATAGCCGCTGTATTTCTGATAGTGCTTATGACCGTTGGCAAAAAAAGCGCTTTACTTTCACTTATATGTATGGCAGGAATAACAAATTCTATGTTTGCCATTAATGTAATGCTTATAACGATGGTGCCTCTGCACTATTCGGGATACGGACGCACCGGCACAGTGGGCGGACTGCTCAATGCCGTTGCATACATAGGCTGCGGACTGCTGAATATAGGAGCCGGCGAGATACTTGAAATCGGCGGCGGCTGGAGTATGCTGTTTATAATGCTGTCTCTTATACACATCTCCGAGCCCACGAGACGGACTC
>URIN01000285.1 GCA_900547915.1 uncultured Clostridium sp.
CTCCAACTTTCAGTGTGCTTCGAAGTACGGAATTAACACTTTCTTCTATCAGAATCTCGGTATCTCTAACGGGGAGATTGCCTTCCACTAAAGTCAGATGATTTATATCAAAAGCTTGTTCATCGGCATACCCGATAGTTAACGTATTGTTGTAACTATATTCTTCATTTTGACAATTGCCAAATATATAAAAATTCCCGCAAGAGTTTACGGCATCTGAATTTAACGGCTTTAAGCAATTTACTAAAATCCCATCTTGAGAACCATATGTTTCTAATGTGTTTTCTTTACTTTCATTAACATAACCAAGTGCAAAGAAAATTTGCAATATTATAAGAACAAAGCATAGAAAGTAAGCAAAAGAAACTTTAAAATATTGTTTTTTATTTACAACAATATATTTTTTTATTAATAAGTTAATTGCGTTCATTTTCTAATACCTTATGACCATCTTTAAGTTCTATAATTCTATCGGCTATTGAAGCATAATCTTTGTCATGAGTGACAAGAAGAACAGTCATTTGCAGTTCCTGTTTTAATGCCAAAATCATTTTCATAACAGTATCACTACTTTCCGAATCTAAATTTCCAGTAGGTTCGTCACAGAAAACAAATTTAGGCTTTGTAATAAACGCTCTTGCAATAGCAACTCTCTGCTTCTGTCCGCCTGACAATTGATTTGGCAAATGATCAAGACGATTGTCTAAATCTAATAATTTTATGATCCAATCAAGAAAATCGGTATCAACCTCTTTTTTTGAAAGAAGCAAAGGGAAAATAATGTTTTCTTTAGCAGTAAGCTCTGGAATCAAGTTAAAGTTTTGAAAAACAAACCCCATTTTTTCTCGCCTGAATTTAGACATTTGATTATCTGTTAACTTAGTAATATCAACTTCATCAATTAATATATTACCGCTGTCTGGTTTATCAAGGCCGCCAAGTAAATGTAAAAGTGTTGATTTTCCGCTTCCGCTTTTTCCGATAATTGAAATAAACTCATTATCCAATATTTCAACTGAAAAATCGGAAACTGCGCAAACTTCTATATTTCCTTGTTTATATACTTTAATCAAGTTGTTTACTTTTATCATGAGCTGTTCCTTTCAGAGTTTTTCCCATTACTATTCCCAAAGCTAAACATATCGGTACTAATATAAATGCACCCGTATCAAAAACCAATGGATAAGTCTTAGATATTAAAAATCTGTAAGATAATTCCATTAGCAAAATTTGAATTAGTTCCAATCCTATAAATGAAAATAGCCAAAATAATTTGAGATGTGTTATTTCAAAAAAATACACAACAATAAAACCAAACAAAATTAGAAAAGTAATAGTAATAGCAAAAAATATAGTAAAATCATGGCGATATTGAGCTATGATATTTTCGTCAAATCCAGCATGGTTATATATTAAATTTCCAAACGGTATTTTAGAGTAATAGAAATCATCAAACTCAGAGGCGCCGCCTAATGCAATGTCTCCGAATATATTGTATAGATATATTCCAAAAATAGCCGATAGAGATATAACGCCAATATACTTTTTAAAATTCCATTTTCTTCGCGCGAATTGTATTAATAAAAGTATTAAAGTGCATATTATAAGAAAGACTAATATCGTTTCTTTAGGTATAACGCTGTATTCAATCACGGGGCATTCCTCTTTTTTATTATTGTATTTTTAAATTTTTGTTAACTAAATTATTGGAGGGTTGATAATATAATCAACCCTCCAATTTGTTCATTTAGACTTCAGAAGAGTAGCTTTCAAGTTGTCCTGCAACGGAATAATTATTATTATTTTTGCTTATGACAAATCTACCTTTTTTTGATAATGTGGTGTTAGTATTGGCATTATAATATGTGTAACCGCCATTGGAAACTTTTGTATTGCAATTGACTGCCGTAAACGAAGTCCAAGAAGCTTTGCTGGAATTATAAGTTTGTAATTTTACTGTGAAGCTTTCACCCTTGGGATTGTTTGAATTTAAATTTCTACATATAAATGCAATATCTCTATAACCATAAAGATGACTTGAAGTTGTTTGGGACGATGCTGTTGAAAAAGAATCATAATAATGCTTTCCTTCATTAGCAGCTAAAGCCATAACAGTACTACAAGATAATACAGTTACCACACATAGAATTGTTGCAAGTAAAGATTTGAATCTAGCCATAATAATCCTCCTTTCTTAAAAATTTTGGCTGATCTTATATCGGACCAGCATTTTATTTGCCAGCTAAGTGTGCACCCTTAGCAAAACATATTTAAAGTTTATTCGTGCAACATGTAACATTATCTAAAATTTAATCTTTAAATATGCAAGTATCATTAAAAATGATGTTGCTATAATACTCATCCCTAATGAATAAGCAATATCATTTTCTATCCAAAATAGGTATGTCGATATCCCACATAAACAAAAAGTAACAATAATTGATATTATTTTGAATCTGTCTCTTATACACATCTCCGAGCCCACGAGACGGACTCCTATC
>URIN01000286.1 GCA_900547915.1 uncultured Clostridium sp.
AATTCAATCCGTTCCATGCCGGACACAAATATCTTATAGATGCTGTTAAAAGCCAAAGTGATAATAATGTTATATGTATCATGAGCGGAAATTTTGTTCAGCGCGGAGATTTTGCAGTTTATGATAAATTTTCTCGCGCAAAA
This sequence comes from uncultured Clostridium sp., assembly GCA_900547915.1. Lineage (GTDB taxonomy): Bacteria > Bacillota > Clostridia > Oscillospirales > Acutalibacteraceae > Eubacterium_R. The sequence continues at coordinate 144 of URIN01000286.1, forward strand.
GAGGCATTAAAAGGCGGAGCTGATCTTGTTATTGAACTTCCGCCTGAGCAGGCATTGCTTTCCGCTGAGGGGTTTGCGAGAAGTGCAGTTAGACTCGCCGAAAGTTTAGGAGTGCTTGACAGACTTGCTTTCGGTACGGAAAATGATAATATAGATGAACTAAAACGAACAGCCGAACTTCTTGAAAAACGTGAAACTCAGGAGAAGATCAAGGCTGAAATGAAAAGCGGTCTTTCCTATCCTGCCGCAAGGCAGAAAGCGCTCGGCAGTAAAATACTTGAAACTCCTAACAACATTCTTGCGTGTGAATATATAAAGGAAACTAAACTTGACTGTTTTGCCGTTAAAAGAATAGGAAAAGGGCATGACAGCGATGATGAGGAATACAGTGCCACTCAGATAAGAAAAAGCCTTTCCGTTGAAAACACAGCAAGTATAAAAAACTGCGAATCAGCGTTTTTATACCGTCTGAGAACTATGAGCAAAAAAGACTTTTCTAAAATTGCCGATGTAAGTGAGGGACTTGAAAACCGTCTTTATGAAGCCGCCGGTCAGGCAACAAGTTTTGATGATTTTATATTCAGGGCTAAATCAAAGAGATACACCCTTTCAAGGATAAGGCGCATAGCTATAAGAGCTTATCTCGGTATTGAAGGCAAGTCTTATGATGTGCCAGTTATACGTGTTCTCGGCTTTAACGAAAACGGCAGAAATATGCTGACCGAAATAAAGAAAAGCAGTCAAAAAAGCATTATCACAAAACTTTCCGACTGCGATGAAAACAATATTGAATATTTCAAAAAGCAATGTGAATACACCGACTTATACAATCTTGTATTTAAAAATCCCCTGCCCCGCGGGACGGAACAGAGGAATCAGATAGTGGTTATATAATATTCGAATTCTTCTTTTGTCATCTGTGTGTTAAGATAACTGAGAAGAGAATTTACCGAAAGGAACTCCGGAAGGTCAAGAGATTTCAGGAGTTTCTTTCTTTTTAATCCCGCATTTTCCGTACCTGAAATACCTGCTGCAAAAAGATCATAGTTTGTTATCCTGTTTTCATGGGAAACGTATTTACAGCTTACGCCGCACTTTTCAAACAATTTCTTAAGAATATCGTCAGAAATACCCTCTACTCCGAGTTTTCCCTCTTTTGAGGGTTCTTTTTTTCTTTTTTCTTTACCATAAATATCAGGAATATATATATGTTTAATGCATTCTTTCGGTATACCGTTTGCAATATAATTTCTTATCTGAAAACCGGAATGGTCTGAATCAGTTATAAGGATTATCCCGCGTTCACGGGCAAGTCGGCGAATAAAATCAAGCCGCTTTTTATCTTTAAAAATCCCGAATCCGTTTGTCTCTATTATAAGGGCGTCAAGAATGTTGGAAAGCTTTATCTTATCATACTTTCCTTCAACAACGACTGCTTCATTGACCTTAATCATAGCGCACCTCTTTGGAAACGAGAAGCAGCTTAACAAGCATTTCTTCAAGTATCAGCCTTGAATCGGCCGAAGTGCTTTTCAAGCTGTTATCTGCGTTCATAATAACATCAAGAGATTTCCTGAGTTGTGCAAAAGAAAGAGAAGCGCTGTCTCTTGACGCATTCTTTAAGGCAAACTCTCGTCCTCGGTAGCTGAAGTAATTTGAAACATCTTCAAAAGGCATTCCTGCGGTTTTGGCACATTTTACTCTGTACATATCCACAAAACAGCCTGAAATTGCAGAAAGAACTTTTATAGGATCCTCCTTAGCTGCAAAAAGAGAATTAAGCACCGAATACGCTTTCTCATAATTTCCTCGTACTACGGCATTTGAGAGATCATATATTTTTGACTGCAAACACTTTATCGCAAGCTTATCAATAATCTCCTTAGTAATTTCCGAGCCGTCTGCATATGATGACAACTTCTGTATTTCGTTGAGAAGCGTTTTTATATCATTGCCAGAAACTGATATAAGATAGGAAGCATTTGCCGAAGATAACAAGGCGCCTCTTTTTTTGCAACCTGAAACAAGGAGCTTAACCAGCTCCTGTTCGCTTTTCTTTTTGAGTTCAATGCTTGAACCGTATTTTGCAAAAGCTGCTTCAACGCCTTTCCAGCGTGCGCTTTTTTTTACATCTGGGCAAACTGAATTGTACCAAAAAACCATAACAGTGGTTTCAGGTATATCTTTTAAATATTCTTTTATTTCCTTACAGTCTTTTTCGCTTTTATCAAAGGGATAATCACAGGCAAGAATAAAATTGCAATCGCCCATCATTGGCAGAAGATCAGCGTCCTTAAGAATATCCTCAACCTGTCTCTTATAAACATCTCCGAGCCCACGA
>URIN01000287.1 GCA_900547915.1 uncultured Clostridium sp.
AATATAGATTACCTTTTTAAAATCACGGCCAATCAATAAAAAAGCCATTGTCATCCCTAAGCCATAAATATCTGTTCTGCAATGCTCCAAAGCTTCTCCCTGCTGTTCAATTAACGAATAATCAATTACACTAAACTTTTCATAGCCTTGATTTGGTGTAAATCTAAGAGTCTGCATATTGCTGATTTCCGTTATTGCTAAAGTTCCATTTGGCCTTATTAACACAGCAACTGGTTCTATATCACTGTAAATATTAAGTGAATTTGCGAAGCCAATATAATTTATCAAATCACATATCTGTTTAACCCAGTCTACAACATTTTCAACTGGCTGAGGTCCGTAATTATCTACAATTGACTCAAAAGTATTTCCGGAAATATGATCCTGTATTACGCATATATAATCATTACAATCTATTACATCAACAATCTGTGGTATTGAACGATGCCTTAGAGTTTTCTGATCCCGAATCACTTGATAAACCAAATTCAAAGAGTCGTCATTACTACCGAGCATTTTATTTTTAAAATAAATCTTTGCATCCCAAACTGCATTTAACTTTTTATCTTTAACAAGATAAAAATCAAATACGTTTCCCTTTCGTATATGTCTTATGACTTGATATTTTCCAGCAATCAATAAGTTTTGGCCAAACTGTTTTGTGTTATCATAGACATTTGCCGAATATGTATAACAATGATTATCAGTTGATTTATTTACTAAATCTTCAATTAACGTACCATTGTTAAAAGAGCATTTTGGATCTTTTCCGATAACTGAACAAATAACCATTTTGGCCAAAGTGTTCATACCATCAACATTTGGATGAGAACCATCAATTGAATCATAAGGCAACGAGTAGGAATAAAGATCTATTAGTCTGCACGCCTGACCTTGAGCGGCTTTTCTTATTATTGAATTATATATTTCAATATGTTTCCCGCCAAATTCAAGTGGAAACTTAAATGACTGATTTATAGATATATATGTAGTATTTAGTGTACAACACCAGATTTCAGCCTCGGGATAATTTGATTTTATCTTTGAAATCATTGTTGAATATGCAAAATCAAAAGATTGAAATTTAGAATTCTCTGATAAATGCACATTGGCGCAACTTTCCGATACGCCTTGAGCCCAATCGTTTGTGCCGAGATAAACAATAATCACATTTGGAATTACATTGCGGATATGCAGACTGCCGGTTCGTTCGTCCGAACAGCCTGAAGGAAACAGTGAATTATTTCCCGGCAGTTTGGTAACTCTACTACCAGACCAAGAATTATTCACCAGCAATTCGCCTCCGAAATATTCAATCACCTTTCCCCACCAGGTATTTTTCATATTTTTAACGCCTGATCTTATGCAGTTTTCACCACTGTAAAACACATTATATTCATGAGGATTATAACCATCAAGAGTACTTATCGAATCACCTAAAATAGAGAATTGCTTACTGAAATACGGATTATGTATTTTCCATTTTAAATAGAAATTCGGTATTCCCGCATTTTTCATCACTATATCTTCAGGTATATTGTTTTGTTCCACTGCCTTCTCAAACGGGATATTAGAGGTTTCGCAAAATTCCTTTTTAAAAGCTGTAAGATTAGGGCAAATCATATATGGATCATCATTGACTTTACTCTTAATCGCAAATACGATCTTTTTAAATTCAGTTTTATAATCATTTTCAAAAATGACTTTATTAAATGCTCTTGCAACCACCTCTGGTGGATTCTTAAACGCACCGCATCCGAATGCGCCAAGTATAAGCACTTGTGCGCCGTTATCTAAAGCTGCTTCAAAGATGTTCTTAATTCGAGTTTTGAAAATCTCTTTCAAATGTGCTTCATTTATATTTTGGCACCTTACCAAATATGGAGCAGCGCAAGTAATAACATCAACTTTAAACCATTCGTTTTCAGGCATAAGTTTAGGAATATCACTATCGTCCTTGAAAACAGTAACATCTTTTGTATATATAAGCCTGTCAGTATAAAAATAGTTATGCAGATTTCTGTGATAAAGATAGAAATCTGCAAATATTGTATTATTACAAAGGCAAGGATAAAGATTACTGCTACGACAAAGGCATTCTTCCTGAGCCATTGCGCCGTTTTGTACACCCCCGCCCGGATTTTCTGGATTTGCAAAATTCAGCACTGCAACTTTACCCAAACTGCAGAAATCTTTTGCCGCCGCAAAAGATGTATTCGAAATAACTTCTATATTTGCCTCTTTATAACAGCATTTTTCAGCATTAGATATAAAACCTTCTTTATAAACTCTGCTTGAATATATTGCCGTTTCTGTCGAAGTTTTCAACATTTCGCTGCTTGCTATATTTAGAGTGTCTTTAAATGAGAATATAAGATCGTTTTTATTTGTCATAGTTCTGTCTCTTATACACATCTGACGCTGCCGACGAATAGCCTTGTGT
>URIN01000288.1 GCA_900547915.1 uncultured Clostridium sp.
AAACCGGGATGTTTCTGCTGTTTCTTCTAACGGAAGAATCAGGCTTGTGTTTTCTTTAGCAAATAAGTCAGAAGTACGCTTTTGTGTTACAAAAACCACCGTTTCTGTAAAAGATTTTTTAAATAAATATGAATTTACCAATAAAAAGTTTGATTTTTATTGCGACTGTGATAAAATAGTTGGCAATGTTATTGTAAGATGCAGAAAAGAAGGGGATGCGATTGCCCCTAAAGGCAGAAACTGCACTAAAACATTGAAAAAACTTTTCAATGAGTTGCATATTCCGCCTGAGGAAAGATACCGAATACCTGTTATTGCGGATGATATCGGTGTTATCGGTATAGCGGGAACAGCTGTTTCAAAGCGTGTTGCCACAGATAAGTCTACAAAAAATATTTTAATTTTAGATATCCGCACGGAGGATAAGATTTAATGAACAATTTGTCCAAAAATTGGAAGTCAGCGCTGTTTTATATTTTGATTCCTGTTTTGCTTGTAGTTTTTGCTTTTGCAATTGCTAATCAGCAAAATACTACGGAAGTTAAATATAGTCAGATCGTTAATTTGTTTAAAACGAATCAGGTTTCTGAATTTGAACTTGATCTGACTTCAGGTGCTCTCACTTACGAAACTTTTGATAAACCTGATGAATTGCAGAAATATAAGGTTCCGAGCGTAACTTATTTTATTGACGATATCAGAGACAGCGTCAATGAATACAATGATGCTCACCCTGATGCTCAGATACAGTATAACTATAAGCAGAGCAGTTCACGTAACTGGATATTTAATCTTCTGCCGTATGTTATAATCATTGTAGGCGGCGCTGTTTTTGCCTGGTTTATGATGAAGAAAATGGGCGACACCATGAACAACGAAACTAACAGAACGCTTGGTTTCGGCAGAGTTAAGACAAAGACCTTAGAGGATAAAAACAAAAAGACTTTTGCAGATGTTGCAGGTTGTGACGAGGAAAAGGCTGAACTTGAAGAATTAGTAGAATTTCTTAAAGATCCGCAGAAATTTACCGACCTTGGTGCAAGAATACCTAAAGGCGTTCTTCTTGTAGGCCCTCCGGGAACAGGTAAAACTTTACTTGCAAAAGCGGTTGCCGGTGAAGCAAACGCTCCTTTCCTTTCAATTTCTGGTTCTGATTTTGTTGAGATGTATGTCGGCGTCGGCGCAAGCCGTGTAAGAGATCTGTTCTCTCAGGCAATTAAGAAAGCGCCTGCAATTGTTTTCATCGATGAAATCGATGCTGTCGGCAGACACAGAGGTGCCGGCACCGGCGGCGGAAATGATGAACGTGAGCAGACACTTAATCAGCTGCTTGTTGAAATGGACGGCTTCGGCACAAACAGTGGTGTAATTGTTATTGCTGCAACTAACCGTCCTGATGTTCTTGATCCGGCTCTTTTAAGACCTGGAAGATTTGACAGACAGATTACAGTTAACAGACCTGATACTCACGGCAGAGAAGAAATTCTTAAAGTTCATTCTAAGAATAAGCCTCTCGGACCTGATGTTAATCTCAAAGATATTGCCCAGCTTACAATCGGCTTTACAGGTGCAGACCTTGAAAATCTTCTTAATGAAGCAGCACTTCTTGCTGCTAGAAGGCATAAAAAGGCAATTACTAACGAAGAAATTCAGGACGCAACTACACGTGTAGAAATGGGTACAGAAAAGAAATCCCATAAATATTCGGATAAAGCTAAAAAGCTCACTGCTTATCACGAAGCAGGACACGCGGTCGTTTCTTTCTATCTTGAAAATCACGATCCAGTTAAAGAGATTTCTATTATACCACGTGGTCTTGGTGCAGGCGGATACACAATGTATCAGCCTCAGGAAGAAAATTATACTTCTAAAAACGAAATGCTTGACTCACTTGTTTCTATGATGGGCGGCCGCGTTGCTGAAGCTATTGCTTTAGATGATATATCAACAGGTGCTTCGAATGACCTTCAGCGCGCAACTCAGATATGCCGCGATATGGTTGCTAAGTATGGCATGAATGATGAACTCGGGCCCGTTGTTTACAGTGATGAAAATAATGAAGTCTTTCTCGGTAAAGATTATGGACATGTAAATAACTACAGTGAGCACACTTCAGCAAGAATTGATGAGCAGATTGAAAAGATGATGCGCAGTGCGTATGACAGGACTTATAAAATACTCACTGAGCACAGAGAAAAACTCAATCTCGTTGCCGAAACTCTTATTGAACGTGAAAAAATTAATGCAGATGAGTTTGCTTCACTCATGAAAAACGGTCAGCTTCAGGCAGCAGACACTGAAAGCACAGAAACTATTCAGAACTCGGATGAAGAAGCTGTTAGTAATTCAGTAAGTGAAACTGAAACAAGTCTCAAAGCTGACGATGGCGCTGAGAATACGATTGCTGAAAAAGCAGTTGACAAAGCTGACGATAGCAATG
>URIN01000289.1 GCA_900547915.1 uncultured Clostridium sp.
TAGGAGTCCGTCTCGTGGGCTCGGAGATGTGTATAAGAGACAGTCACTGTTATATGCCACAACAGAATATATCACCGGCACAACAAGACACAGAATAATTAAAGAAACAGGTGCTGCAACAGATCCGAGGAAAGAGACAGACATAAGGATACCTGACGCACACATCCATACTATGCAGGTAACACCCTGTGTTTTGTATGCAACGGCAGTATTATTCAATGTTGGGAAAAGCCGAACAGCAAACGCGGGTATTTTATTCATAAAAGGAACTGCCGCACCTGCAAACAGAAGCAGGAATGAGCACACGGCACAGAACACAAAACCACCATTAATGAGCACGCCAAGAGCGTATCCTATTGTTACAAAATAGCAGAGATAACAGCACACGGGTATTATCAGCTTAAAAAACACTGCTCCAGCAAACAAAGGCGATTTTATATTTTGAGCAGCAATACAACCGAGCTGAAGAATTGCAAGAACAGCGGGTATTACGAACAAAAATATTTTTTTATTCATAAATCCATCCGCCTGAAAATCGGTATTAAAGTGAACGGCGATATTCTGTTCAAGCTGTGAATAAAACAGAACCCCTGCAAGCACGGGAGCAAGGCATACGGCGCTTGCCATAATATCAAACTGCGAAAATCCTTTTTTTGAGTTCATATTCATATCTGCCGCATATCAGACAAATCTGCCGCTGAAATCAGGCTCAAGCAGAGGAAGTCCCAGATCATGAACGGTATTTTCTATAAAGTTTTGCGCAGCACGCGGCTTTGCCGGCATACCCATAAAGGTAAGATAATAGAGAGTAAGTTCCTCAAATGTGGGGGTCATTTCATTCTTTATCTTTACACTGCTGCCCGAAAAATCAAATGTAAACTTCCTTACATGAGCTGTTTCAACGGGTCTTATCCAAAGTTTAAGAGTTCCGTCTTCCTGCCATGCAGCCTTTGAATATGTATGATAGTGCAGATCACCCAGATTAATTTCACTGACTCCGTATTCGCCGTTCATTCCTGCCCGTATAGAATTAGTATAATTTTTCTCACGCCAGGTGAAAGTTAGCCCGTCATCGTCAAACTCCAACTTCATTTCTTCAATATTTCCCGGCTTTTTGTAAAGCATATTCAGGACAGAAATTGAGATAACCGAAGTGTATTTATTGGTTTTGCATTTTATGGTTCTTCCGCTGACTGCTTTTTCGGCAGCTGCATTTCTGGGCATTGAAGCAAGATCCTCAACAGTGCAGTTATCAATGGTTTCAAGAAGTTTTGCATGCTCCGCCTCATTTTCCGGAAGCGCATCATTCTCAAAGCACTCTGGAAAATACTTCCAGAAAACCTTCATTACCTTATAGTCTTCAGATTCGCCGCAGTTGAGCACTACAAGTGCGTCATACTCCGGGAACATAAAGCAGCGCTGGCCGAAAAGTCCGTCCGCCCTGAAGCTGTTTGAAATAGGATTACGCCAGAACTGATAGCCGTAACCGCACATATTGTCAATAAATCCGTCATGAACGGAATCTGTATGCTTTGCGGTTGCAGTTTTAACCCAATCTGCCGGAATAAGCTGGGTACCGTCTATCCATTTGCCGCCGTGAATATACGGCAGGAAAAATTTTGCAATATCCTCGGACTTCATATAAAGCCCCCAGCCTCCTGCGCAGTAGCCGTTGCCGTCAGTCTCCCAAAACGGTTTTTCGATACCAAGAGGCTGAAACATTTTTTCATCAAGATAATCAATAATGCTTTTGCCTGTAACACGGGAAACTATTGCGGAAAGCATAAAAGTGTTTTCGGAAATATAATTAAATTTAGAGCCTGGAGGCATGAAAAACGGAGCGTCAAAAAACTGCTTTATCCAATCATGGCTGTCTTTTTCCTCAAGAAAAGTGACAAGCTTATCAGAACGCATCGTAAGAAGCATATCTACGGTAAGATTTCTGTTTGGAGGAAGCTTTGCGTTTTTGTATTCAGGGAAAAAATTATAAACTTTATCGTCTGTTTTAAGCAGTCCGTCAGCAACTGCAAAACCTACCGCAGTAGAAGTAACGGACTTGCTCATTGAATACAGCACGTGAGGATAATCTGCCGAATACGGCTTGAAGAAGCCCTGTGCACAGACCTTATCGTGCCTTACAACTGTAAAGCTCTGCAAGCCGAGCTTTTTTTCGTTAATTTCATCAATAAATGCTTTTATAGCGCCGCTCTTTATACCAACGCTCTCCGGAGTAACATGCATAAGCTGGGTATTATTTAACTTTTTCATAGCAATTCTCCTAACAGACAAATTATAGTTTTATATTAACCCAAGCGGAAAACATTTGCAACTGAAACAATACAAAGATAATTATTTTGTAACATTTTAAAATCAGCTTGGCAAAATATACTGCTGTCTCTTATACACATCTGACGCTGCCGACGAATAGCCTTGTGTA
>URIN01000290.1 GCA_900547915.1 uncultured Clostridium sp.
GGAACAATATGCAGTGAGGAAAAGAATATTTTAAAGCAATTAGGAAAATGGACCGAAATAAACCAAGAGGCTATTTGGGAGACTCAGCCATATAAGCTTTACGGAGAAGGAAAAAAGCAAAAGGCAGGTTCTTTCAGCGAGCATTTCAGGTACACAAAAAAGGATTATCGTTTTACTTACAAAATAGGTACAGTTTATGTATTTGCGCTGAAACCTGACGGCAGGGACAGATTTAATATTAAATCGCTTGGTATAAGTGCAGATCTGTTTAACTGCATAATAAAAAATATTACCGTTTTGGGATTTGACATAAAGTGCAGCTGGATTGAATCAAAAAAAGGGCTTGTGATAAAAACAAGTAAAAAGATTAACAGCACCATGCCTGTTTGCTTTAAAATCTCGTTGGAATAATGAAAAAGGAGAAACCGGCAAAATGAGCGCTTCAACAAAAAAGATAAAAAAAATATTTGAGGATTTGCAGCTGTATTGGAACAAACCTCCGTACGGCAGATATATGCCGTTTAAAGAAATTGCATCCCTTGCCGTGGGCGGAATGGGCGTAAAATTCATTTGTTATGCTGTGCAAACAATGCTTTTATCCGTGGGCAATACCTTGATAGGAAATACGATCGGAATACCGCCCAGGGAATTATATGTTATATATATTATTAGCGTGCTTTCCGGTTTCCCTTTAACCGCTCTCAGAGCAAAAATGGTTGACAACTCAAAAAGCAGCAAAGGAAAATTCAGACCCTACATATTCACTATGGCAATACCGACTGTTGTGCTGGCAATAGGCTTTACGTGGATGCCTTATGACAGAATGACTATGCTGTGGAAATGTATTACTGTTTTGCTTTTCAACATAGGGTTCCAGTTTTTCTATATGTTTATGTTTGATTCATATACAAACATTATAAACGTACTTTCTCCAAACACCTATGAACGCTCAGATGTAAACTCCGTTACCGCAGTAGTAGATTCTTTTTCACCAACTATCATCGGCTTTTTAATGCCGCTTCTTGCAAATTGGATAACCGGCGAAAATACAATATACGATATGAAAATATACAGAGCAGTATATCCGCCGATACTTCTTTTGGGACTGCTTTTAACTATATTTATCCACTTAAACACGCAGGAAAAAATCGTACAGGCAAAAACACATACGGTTCAGATAAAATTCAGCGATTCTTTAAGAGCTGTTGCAAAAAACAAATATTTCTGGATAATAGCACTTGCCGGATGGCTTGGATTTTTGGAATCGTCTTTCGCAACAATTCTGGCATGGCTTTACAATTATCAAAATGCCTGCACGCCGCTGCAGTATTCTATCGTTACGGCGGTCTACGGCAATTCTGCTTTATGGTCTATGCTGTTTGCCCCCTTTTTGATAAGAAAAATAGGCAAAAGAAATCTTCTCATTGTTTCAAATGTTCTCAGCATATTTTTTATAATGATGATGTATCCCGTTATAACAGATGCACCGAAAAACATGATGATCTGGCTTATGCTCGGATGTATGTTTATTAACGGACTCGGCACCTCTTTGGGCAATCTGCTTACATACAGCCTTAACGGTGATATCAGGGATTATCAGCAATATATCTCTGGAGAACGAATTGACGGCATTTTCCTTGCAATGGGTCTTATCACTAACGTTGTTACCATGATCACAGGATTTGTTTTGCCTGCTATTTACGACTGGGCAGGTCTTAACGAAACGGTGGCAAAATCTTTGGGATATGACGGAAGCAATGTTTATTACGTTTTGTATGACGAATATTATTTCCAAAAGATATGCGGCATACTTGTTATCGCTTCAGCTATAGGAGCGGCGTTGAATGCCATTCCGTATTTTTTCTACGATTTGACAGAGAAAAAGCAAAAAGCAATGGTAACCGTTTTAAAGATACGTGCCTTGTTTGAGGATTACGGAAACGGCGCTCTTTCAGATGAAAAGCTTGTAGAGGCAATAGATATAATTGAAGAAGCTCAGGATTATGTTTCAAAAGAAGTGGTAAAACCATCAAAAAATGAAATCAAAGAAGCGAAAAAAAGCCACGACAAGGAGAAGATAAAAGCCGCAAAAGCGAAGTATAAAAAGCAGAAAGAGGACAATGAAAAAATTGAAATTGCTCAGTATGTAATGAAAGAGATTCACAAATTCGAATCTCCCGTTGTTCAAATGCAGGTTGAGCGGGCAAAAAAAATTTACGAGCAGGGAATAAACGGGCTTTACACTCTCAATACAATTTCACTAAAAGATGCCAAAGCTCTTCCTAAAAACAGCGAAACCGAAAAAGAAATGCGTCTTTGCATGATTGAAATCGCGCGTCAGGAGAATCGCTCTAAAAAGCTGCTTTCACGTTATTATAAAAACGGAATTCAGGAATTTGATTCCTCAGTGTTTGATTCTATTTTGTC
>URIN01000291.1 GCA_900547915.1 uncultured Clostridium sp.
CGTCTCGTGGGCTCGGAGATGTGTATAAGAGACAGGATGGGGAATATTCTGCGGAATGCTCTTTTTTGTACTTTTTGTATCTTTTATGAGCGGCTTTATATGGAATGTAACGGTAATCGGTAACAATACTCTGGAAACCTCTAAAATAGTTGATTATCTTGCGCAAAACGGCTTCAAAACTGGCGTTCGCTGGTCTGAAACGGACAAGGAAAACTTGGAATTTTCTGTTATGGCGGATTTTGATAATGTTGCGTGGATCTCAATAAACCGCCTCGGCTGTCTTGCGCAGGTCGAAATACGAGAAACAACACCTAAACCCCAGATAGAAAATAACAATATTATCACAAATGTTACTGCGGAAAAGGACGGTGTTATCGTCAAGGTGACTGCTCTCGGAGGCTGGCCTGCTGTAAAACCAGGTGAAGCCGTTACGAAAGGAGATCTTCTTATTTCAGGCGTTTATGAGGCGGCAGAAACGGAAAATCCGCAGAAAAATCATTATGCACGCGCACACGGCAGCGTTATTGCCAAAACTGATTACAAAATCACGGTAAATATACCTCGGGAGCAGAGCGAAAAGGTGTATACAAGCGAAAAGCAATATAAGACTCTTTACCTTTTTGGTGTTGAAATTCCGCTGTCAATAAATAAAAAAGAAGAAAACACCGTGTCAGAATTTCAAAAACGATATCTTGTGTTAAACGATTTTCGGCTTCCGATAGGGATTTACACCGAAACACGCAGAACATATAAGGATACAAAGCGAAGCATTTCCGATACAGAATTAATTGCTGCTGCAAAAGAAGAATTAGCGGCAAGAGAAAGGGAAGAGCTGAAAGATTGCGAGATAATCGGAAAGAATGAAAACAGTGAAACAACTCAAAACGGTATCGTTTATACTGTGGATTATTCTCTTTTGGAAGATATAGGCTGCGAACATGAGCTTATTTTTTCTGATTCTGACGATGATAATTCTTGAAACGAAATGTAATGTGTGATAAAATGTGATAAATAAAAATATAAAGGAGGCCTAAATATGCAGATGACTTTCCGATGGTTCGGAAACAAGCTTGATACAGTTTCGCTTGAACAGATTAAGCAGATTCCGGGCGTTACCGGTGTTGTTCCAGCTCTTCATGATTTGCCGGCGGGCGAGGCATGGAGCGAGGAAAGAGTTCGCGCAATGTATGATGAAATTACTTCAGCCGGACTTACTATGGAGTGCATCGAAAGCGTAAACGTGCACGAGGATATAAAGTTAGGTCTGCCAACACGTGATAAGCTTATTGAGAACTACAAAACTTCAATAAGAAATCTTGCCAAGGTAGGCGTAAAATGTATATGCTACAACTTTATGCCTGTTTTTGACTGGACCAGAACAGACCTTTATATGCCTCTGCCGGATGGCTCAACGTGCCTTTCCTATGACGGTAAGCAGGTAGAGGGTAAATCACCCGAAGATATGTTCCGAGAGATAGACGATAACTCAAACGGTTACGCTATGCCGGGTTGGGAACCTGACAGAATGGGTGAGATAAAAGAACTGTTTGAAAAATATAAGGGAATTACTGAAGAGGATTTGTGGCAGAGCCTTCAGTACTTTCTTGAGGCTATTATGCCTGTCTGCGAGGAATGTGACATCAAAATGGCAATACATCCGGATGATCCGCCCTGGGGCATCTTCGGTTTGCCGCGTATTATAAAGAACAAGGAAGCGCTTTTGAGACTTGTAAGAATGGTGCCAAGCAAATATAATGGCATTACTCTTTGCACAGGTTCACTCGGCGCAAGTCCTAAAAACAATATTCCCGAAATTATCCGTACTCCTGAAATAGGGGAAAGGATTTATTTCGCGCATCTTCGCAATGTTTCAATCAATGACCAGTGGTTCAATGAAACTGCCCATGAAAGTGCCGCCGGATCTCTCGATATGTATGAGATAGTGAAGGCTCTTCAGGAAATTGGCTTTGACGGATATGTACGTCCCGACCACGGCAGAATGATTTGGGGTGAGGTTGCAAGACCCGGCTATGGCCTTTATGACCGTGCTCTCGGCGTTTGCTATCTCAACGGACTCTGGGAAGCAGTTGAAAAAAGCAGAAAGGAAAAATAAAATGACTCATGAGAATTTAAAAGGCAGAGTTGCTGTTGTAACAGGCGGCGGCGGAGTGCTCTGCGGTGCATTTGCCAAAACACTTGCCGCACAGGGCTGCAAGGTTGCCGTTCTTGATCTTAATAAAGAAGCCGCTCAAAAATGCGCTGATGAGATCAACGCCGGCGGCGGAGAGGCTATTGCAGTAGGTTGCAATGTGCTTGAACTTGAATCAATGCAGCGTGCAAGAGATGAGGTTACAGAACTGCTTGGAACCTGTGATATTCTTCTCAACGGCGCAGGCGGAAATAACCCGAAGGGCACAACAACGAAGG
>URIN01000292.1 GCA_900547915.1 uncultured Clostridium sp.
GTTCTATATAGCCCCAGTCAGCACCGCTTGAAGCACGGTCAATAGCAGCAATAAGAGTACCGTTTGCATTAATAAGACTCGGAATTCTAAACGCAACACCGCCGTTTTCTTCATTGCTGTTTTTGGTCAGTTCCTCTTTAAGAAAAGCACTGCTGCTTCCGCAGAAAATAAGTTGTGGATTGCTCATAATATAACCTCTTTCGCCATAACGGTTTTATTTACGGATATCAGTATACCATAAAGCATGTTTATTTAAAAGTCTTTTCAATAACTTTGCTTTTTCTATTGCAATATCTTTCAATTTTTAGTAAAATGTTATTATACTTTTTGTAAAGGAGGAATTTGTGATGCTTTGGGAACTCAAAAAGTGTTGGTATCGTATATACCAGGGCGCTTTCAAACTTGCCATGAATTTTCTGGACTGGTCTGAGCCGCATCTTCTTGAAGGCAAAGGCTCTGTTTTAAGACTTCCTGAATTCATTAAGAGCAAGGGTATCAATAAGGTTCTTGTTGTTACAGATAAAGGCCTTATGGGTCTTCACCTGCTTGATCCTATGTTTGAAAAGCTCAAAGAGGCAGGCGTCGAGTATGTTGTATATGACGGCGTTCAGCCCAACCCCACTATTCCCGAAATCGAAGAAGCGCGCGAAATGTACATAAAAAACGGCTGCGAAGGCTTTATTGCTTTTGGCGGCGGTTCTTCAATGGACTGTGCCAAGGTTGCAGCTGCAAGGGTCGTTAAGCCTAATCAGACCGTGCGCAAGATGAGGGGCTATCTTAAAGTACTCAAAAAATTGCCGCCGTTTTTCGCAGTGCCCACAACTGCGGGTACAGGCTCTGAAACAACGGTAGCTGCTGTTGTAACCGATCCCGAAACTCATGAAAAGAACGCTGTCAATGATATCTGCCTTCGTCCGAAATTTGCAGTGCTTGACCCGGAACTTACCGTAGGTTTGCCGCCGCATATTACATCGACCACAGGTATGGACGCGCTCACTCATGCTGTTGAGGCGTATATCGGCAGAAGCAATACTAAGCAGACAAGAGCTCAGGCGGAAAAGGCAACAAAGCTTATTTTTGATAATATCGAAAAAGCTTATAACAACGGAAAGGATTACGAAGCAAGAGCTAATATGCTTAAGGGCTCGTATTGGGCAGGATGCGCGTTTACACGTGCTTATGTAGGATATGTTCACGCAATCGCCCATAATTTAGGCGGCCTTTACGGCACCCCTCATGGCCTTGCAAATGCTGTTATTCTTCCGTATGTGCTTGAGTGGTATGGCAGCTGTATTTATCCTCAGCTTGCAAAGCTTGCCGATGTTGTTGGTATCAGCGGAACATCTGAGCAGGATAAAGCTGTTAAGTTTATTGAGGCTATCAAAAAGCTCAATGCGGATATGAATATCCCGTCTACATTCGATATGATAAAGGAAGAGGATCTGCCAACTCTTATTACAAGAGCGCTTAAAGAGGGCAACCCCGGATACCCTGTTCCTAAGATTATGAATTATGAGGATATGGAAAGCGTTATCCGCCGTTTTATGGCATAATTTTTGCCGTAATATTTTTAATTTACAGCGCGCCGAAAGGCGCGCTTTTTTTGTTTCTGTTTTTCGTCAATATACACATTAAAGGAAAGCTATCTTTGTGAATTTTTGATAATTGTTTTAATTTGGGTTAACTGTTATAATACTATATGGCAAAAAAAATGAAAGGAAAAATAGACCGCCGCTAGTAAAAAAATCAGGGGCGGATTTTATTTTTTAAGAGGTGAATTTATGGAGAGCAAAAAACTGAGAACATATACGCCGAAAGAGCGTAATATGTATCTCGCCGGTATGTTTGGACAGAACTTGATCTACAATATTGTAGCAACCGGTCTTTACTTCTATTTCCAGAACGTCATTTGTCTTCCTGCTATGGCACTCGGCTGGATCATGGCAATCGCACGTATTTGGGATGCTATCAATGACCCAATGATGGGTACTATTGTTGACAGAACTAGAAGCAAATGGGGTAAATGCAGACCGTACCTGATTATTTTCCCGGGTATAATAGGTGTAATTACCATTTTAACTTTCATCAACGGCAACTATGCTGAAGCAAGCAGTACCGCTCAGAAAGTGCTTATCGTTGCATGGGCTGGTATCTCTTACATAGCATGGGGTATGGCATTTACCGTTTGCGATATTCCTCTTTGGGGTATCACATCTCTTATGACAGAGGATGACGATGACAGAAGCAAACTGCTTGGACTTGCCCGTATAGTTGCAGGTATCGGCGGTATCGGCGTTCTTGTAGTTCAGATTGCACAGGCTGTTGCAGGCATATTCAAAGAGCGTGGATTTGATGTTTCAAAAGCAAATCAGTATGGATTTATAGTAACAGTTATTGTAATGACAGTAATTGCTTCTCTTC
>URIN01000293.1 GCA_900547915.1 uncultured Clostridium sp.
AGATAGGAGTCCGTCTCGTGGGCTCGGAGATGTGTATAAGAGACAGGTTTTTTATTATTCTTATTGCGCTGTTTATGTTCTTCTTTGCAATTGCATGCAAAGCAAACAAAAAGATCGAGCGCAGGGAATATGTAAAAAAGAAATCACTTGTGCCGATAATTATTGTAGGCGTTATTATTGTAGTATCTGCAATCGGCTGGCTTTGCGGCGCAACTATATTCAGAGCGTCTTCATACAGCGAACTTATGCCTGTTACTGCAAGTGATTTTGAAACTGATGCTGAAAAACTCAGTGTGGACAGTGTTCCTCGTGTTGATGAATCACGTGCACTCACACTGGCAGACCAGCAACTTGGTTCACTTTCAGAATATAAGAGCCAGTATGTTGTATCAAATACAACAACTATGATAAATTATCAGGGACGTCCCGTAAGAGTTGCCTACCTTGAATATGCTGATGTGTTCAAATGGTTCAACAATACAAAAAATGGTGTTCCTGCATATATGATAATCGATCTTGTTTCTCAGAAAGTTACTGTTGTAAACTGTGTAGAGCAGTTTGGTTCATGTATTCAGTACAGCCCCACAGAGCTCTTTAACGAGAAACTTATCAGACATATCAGATTCCAGTATCCCACAGAACTTCTTGATACTCCGAATTTCGAGATTGATGACAGCGGCCATCCTTATTGGATAACACCGGTGCTTGATAAAACTATAGGCCTTTTCGGCGGTAATGATGTTAAAGGCGCAATTATTACAGATGCCCTCAGCGGTGAAAGCAGTTATTACTCAATGGATGAGGTGCGTTCGGAAGAAAGCCTTCAGTGGATAGATGTTGTTTATCCTGCAAGCCTTCTTATCGAGCAGTATGATTATTATGGTAAATTCCAAAACGGTTTCTGGAACTCAATTATTTTCCAGAATGATGTAAGCCAGGCTTCACAGGGTTACGGATACATTGCAATGGACGATGACGTGTGGATATACACAGGTGTAACATCTTCCGAATCAGATGCGTCAAACTTTGGTTTCATTCTCAGTAATCAGCGTACAAAAGAAACAAGATATTATGAGGCAGGCGGCGCAATCGAATCGGCTGCGCAGCAGTCCGCTGAAGACGCAGTACAGAACTATCAGTATGCTGCAACGTTCCCGATTCTTCTTGATATAGAAGGTCAGCCCACTTACTTTATGAGCCTTTATGGTACAAGTAATACTGTAAAGGGCTATGCTCTTGTAAATCTTGCAGATAAAACTATTGTAGGTACTGGTATAGTTGATGAAATGAAGAGTGATGCGAAGGCACTCAATGCAGCAGTTGAAAACTATATTCAGGCTCTTAAAGACAAGAATATCATAACTTCAAATATTGATATGAACGAATATCTTGTTGATGAAACAGATGAAAATGAGGGCGGAACTGCTGCTCAGACACCGGAAAATAACGGCTCTGATACAACACAGACAACTCCTGCTCAGAATGGTTCTCAGGTAACTGGAGAGGTTTCTTCTATCCTTACTTCCGTAAATGACGGTAATACCTATTACTATCTGCAGATAAATGGCACTTATTATTATATAAGCGTTTCTGATTGCATGGATGTTCTGCTTGTTAAAACAGGCGATACTGTTACGGTAACTGTTGGCGGAGAGGCAAATGGTAAGTTCGTTCCCGCTTCCGATGTGGCAGTCTGAATTTGACAGTTAAATTATTAAAGCTCCGGCAGATGATGCCGGAGCTTTTTTGTATAAATTTATTATAAAAACCGCTGTTATAATAAAACAGCGGCTTTTCTTTATTGTCAAATATTATATGTCATAACTGTTTCAAAAAACTGTGTATTCAAAAATTGCCTTGAATATCCTGTTTCAAACCCTTCACTTTCGAATTTATCAATAAAACGCTTTGAAAACGTTTCATACACAAGCACAAAGTTTTCTTCCTTTGCTTTTGCCTTGCATATCTTAATTATTTCGTCAATTTCCTTTTCCGAAACTTCAGGTGATGAGAAAATCGTAAGCAAACGTTTACCAAATTGTTCCGGAACAACTATATTTATTATGTTTTGAACAACTTCCATATGATTAAGTATATTATAGGAATATTTGTTCATTCTTAAAGATAAGCCGTGCTTTCCGGGAAATTTGTATACAAAATTGTCTGGATTTCTAAGTACGGCAACAACGTTTTTGCTGCCTGTATTTATAAGTTCGCCCGAAGCACTCCATCTTTCAATGTAGTATTTAAAAAACTTTTCTATAAATTCCGCTCTTTTCGATTTTATAGGGCACATAAACATAAAAAGAGGGTCCTTGATAAAAAAGCGGGCAATTTCGCCGGGAAGCGAGGAAATATTAAATTGTGAATTGCTGTTTTCCATATTATCCCTGTCTCTTATACACATCTCCGAGCCCA
>URIN01000294.1 GCA_900547915.1 uncultured Clostridium sp.
GATAGGAGTCCGTCTCGTGGGCTCGGAGATGTGTATAAGAGACAGATATTATCGTGTTTCTGTTTGATGAATACGGGTTCAAAAATCATCCAATATCCAAATTTACTGAAAATGCAAAAGACCTTGGTATAACATTTATCTATTTCGGAGATAAAAAAACAGATATAGGTCTTAACTGCAACTATATCATCGATATTAAAGATGAGAATACTGCTACACTTATAGATACTTCAGATGCTAATAGTGCATCGTTATTCAATTACGTTTCTGTACCGGATAATCAGGCAGCTGCTATAGTTGATCTTCTTGCGCCTGTTTATACCGAGGAAATATCTCTTGAAGGTACACTCGTAAAGAATATTTCATTATTTAAACTTCTGAATATTATTGCCGTTGACGATATAGACCTTACCGCAAATTGGAGCAAATCACAGGTGTTCAAATCAATGTCGGCACCAATAGGAGTTTCAAAAAGCGGCATTGTAAGTCTTGACTTACACGATAAAGCGCATGGACCGCACGGACTTGTTGCCGGAACAACTGGCTCAGGTAAATCTGAAATACTTCAGACATACATTCTTAGTATGGCTTTGTTGTTCCATCCATATGAAGTCAGCTTTGTAATAATCGACTTCAAAGGTGGTGGAATGGTTAATCAGTTTAAGGATTTACCGCATCTTGTCGGCGCAATTACCAACATTGACGGTAAAGAAATTGAACGTTCACTCAAATCAATAAAAGCTGAATTGAATAAGAGACAGAGACTTTTTGCACAGGCAGAAGTTAACCATATTGATAAGTACATAAAGAAATATAAAGCCGGTGAGGTATCGGAACCTCTTCCTCATCTTATATTGATCGTTGACGAGTTCGCTGAACTTAAAGCTGAACAGCCTGAGTTTATGAAAGAGCTTATTTCCGCTTCCCGTATAGGCAGAAGCTTAGGTGTTCACCTTATACTTGCTACACAGAAGCCATCAGGTCAGGTGGATGATCAGATATGGAGTAACTCAAGATTTAAATTATGTCTAAAAGTACAGGATCAGCAAGATAGTAACGAAGTCCTCAAATCTCCGCTTGCTGCTGAGATTAAAGAACCTGGACGTGCATATCTTCAGGTTGGTAATAATGAGATATTCGAACTCTTCCAGTCGGCTTATAGTGGTGCTCCTGAAAAGGCAGACGATAATAATGTAAAAGAATTTTCAATTTACAGTCTAACTGATTCAGGACGCAGGATTCCTGTTTTCCAGCAAAAGAAAAAGAAAAACGGTGAGAAGAGTGCAACTCAGTTAGAAGCATTGGTTAAGTATGTTCACGATTATACTGAAAGCCACCACATTGCCAAATTACCTGATATATGCCTTCCGCCTCTTCCGGAAGTTATAAATTATTATTCAGCCGATGTCGGAGAATTCAGTGTGCCTATTGGTATTTATGATGATCCTGATAATCAGCTTCAGACAGCCTATGGCATTAATATCTTTTCTGATAATACATTAATTATTGGTTCATCACAAAGCGGAAAAACGAATCTGTTGCAACTTCTTATTAGAGGTATAGCAGATAAATACACGCCAAACGAGGTTAATATTTATATTATTGACTTTGCTTCAATGGTACTTAAAAATTTTGAAAGTTTAAATTATGTTGGCGGTGTGGTTTGTTCAAATGATGATGAAAAGCTTAAAAATCTTTTTAAACTTATTACTGAGCAGATTGAAACCAGAAAACAAAAGTTACTTGAAAAGGGTGTAAGTAATTATCTCTCATATAAAGAAGCTGGAAACACAGATCTTCCACAGATAGTTCTTATGATAGATAATCTTACAGCATTAAATGAATTATATCTTCAGGACAATGATGTACTCTTGACTATTTGCCGTGAAGGTCTTGCAGTAGGTATTAGTGTCATTGTAGCCAATTCTCAAACTAGGGGTATTGGCTATAGGTATATGTCAAATTTTTCATCTAAAATTGCGCTTTTTTGCAATGATTCAGGAGAATATGTTACATTGTTTGAACACTGTAAAAATAAACCTAGCGATATACGTGGTAGGTGCATTGTTGAAATTGAAAAACAACATTATGAGTGCCAATCATTTCTAGCGTTTGAAGGTGAAAAAGAGTATGAAAGAGTCCAAAGTATATCTGATTTTGTAGAAAAATTGAATAGCAAGTTCTTTGATCTTTATGCTAAAAAAATCCCAGAAATACCAGATATACTGGTCGAAAGTACTTTATTTAATGATTACAATTTAGATTATGATATTAATAATTTAGCAATTGGATTGAATTATGAAAATGTATCCCCAGTAATATTAGATTTGTATAAACAAGGAGTGCTCGCTATATTAGGCCTGTCTCTTATACACATCTGACGCTGCCGACGAATAGCCTTGTG
>URIN01000295.1 GCA_900547915.1 uncultured Clostridium sp.
CTTGCAGTTGATGTTCGAATTGCTGATACTGATGAACTTGCAAACTTCTTTATGCTGCAAGGTTTTACTTCTTTGTTGTCCTGCGATGATTTCATTTTTGACTGCGAATATGAGCATGGCGTGGTTATGGTCAGTGATCGGAAATATGAGTTTTCTAATGATTTGAATGTTATCAGTCTAACGTCTTTTGAACAACTTCGTAATCTATATGATTTTCTTGAATACGGCGGCTCATTTGATGCGTGGTATACTGATATACGCCGGCGTATAAACAAATCAACTGCTGAGGTTTGCGGTATATACAGAAACGGGAAAATTGTATCAAGTGCAGTACTTTCTTCTGTTTACAATTCAAACGCTGTTCTTACAGGTGTAAAGACTGATGAAAAATTCCGTAATAATGGTTTTGCCGGAGCAGTTGTTAAATATATTTGCAATAGAGTTAAAGGAAAGGTTTACCTTATGCGAGAAGAGGGTAAAAATGAAAAATTTTATTCTGAAATAGGATTTAAAAATATTGACAGGTGGAGAATTTACAGATGACCCCTTTTTTTGATATTGACAGCAGAATTTTAAAAGCGTCTGACAAGGCGCTCGAAAAAGCTGATAAAGAGTTTAAAAAAATTGATGAAATAACAGAGTATAATCAGCAGAAAGTTATTAGCGCATTTATTAAGCACGGCGTTTCCGAAAGCCATTTTACTCCAACAACTGGTTATGGCTACGGAGACCGAGGCAGAGAAGCGCTTGATAAAATATGGGCGGATGTCTTCGGCGCTGAGGACGCACTTGTGCGCCATAATTTTACCTGCGGAACACATACACTTGCAACTGCGCTTTTTGGGGTTCTCAGGCCTGGTGATAAAATGCTTTGCGTTACCGGTACTCCTTATGATACCATTCACAGTGTCATCGGTATTTCAGGCGAAGGTATGGGCTCTTTAAAGGATTTTGGTGTGCTTTATGATGAAGTTCCGCTGAAGAATGAACGCCTTGATTATGATGCAATAAAAGATGCTGTTGATGACAGCGTTACTATGGTCTACATACAGAGAAGCCGCGGCTATGAACTCAGACCAAGTTTGCTTATCAGTGAGATCGAAAAGGTTGTGCAGATCGCCAAAGCCAAAAATCCCAATGTTATCGTTATGGTAGATAACTGCTACGGCGAGTTTGTTCAGAAACAGGAGCCCTGTGATGTAGGCGCTGACCTTATTGCCGGCTCACTGATAAAAAATGCAGGCGGCGGTATGGCAAGGACAGGCGGTTATATAGCCGGCAGGAAAGACCTTGTTGAAAAATGTGCTTATAGACTTACCACGCCGGGCCTCGGAAAAGAAGTAGGCGCAACACTAGGAATGAACCGAGAATTGTATATGGGATTGTTTTACGCTCCTCATACGGTGGGGGAGGCACTTAAAAGTGCCGTTTATATAGCTGCTCTTTTCAGTGGCTTCGGATTTGATACAACACCCGCTTTTGATGCGGAGAGGGGAGATATAGTTCAATCCCTCGGTCTCGGAAATGAAAAACGTCTTGTGGCATTTTGCCAGGGAATACAGAGCGGAAGTCCGATAGACAGTTATCTTTCTCCTGAGCCGTGGGATATGCCCGGTTATGACAGCAAAGTTGTTATGGCAGCGGGAGCGTTTACAATGGGCTCATCCATTGAGCTCTCAGCAGATGCTCCTATAAGAGAACCATACTATGCTTGGATACAGGGAGGACTTACTTTCCACTCGGCAAAACTTTGCGCTATGCTTGCTGCGCAGAAGATGCTTGAGGGGGGATTGCTTGATGTATAATTACAGCGGTATAAAACCGGAGACAATAGAACTGCTTTCGCTTAACAGGTTTAATGATTCCAAGGCGTTTTATGAAGAACATAAGGAGGAATTAAAGCAGGGCGCAACAGTTCCTATGAGGCAGATGGTGCTCGATTTGTCAGATATTCTCTGTGATCTTGACCCGCTTATGGATACCAATCCAACTTATATTGTATCACGCATCAGGCGTGACACAAGACGCACAAAAAGCAAACTTTTGTATAGGGAAAATTTATGGGTGATGTTTAGGCGCAATAAGTTTGAATATCCTTTTGCTCCTTTTTACTGGTTTGAATTTAAGCCTGAGGGCTATGCGTATGGCCTCGGTATGTGGACGGGCAAGCCGGCACAGTTTGATGAGGTTAGAAAACTGATTGTGAACGAGCCCCAACGGTGGCTTGATGCGGTCGAAAGCACAAAAAGAGCCGGACTTAAGTATGCTACTGATGAATTTTATAAGAAAGATAAAGTTCCAAATGCTCCGGAAGAACTCAAAAAATATCTTAACGCAAAGCATTTTGCTTCTGTCTCTTATACACATCTGACGCTGCCGACGAATAGCCTTGTG
>URIN01000296.1 GCA_900547915.1 uncultured Clostridium sp.
GGTATGAACATCGGTCTGTCTGTTGCAACAGGCGAATATATCGGCATTGTTGAGCCGGATGACTTTGTTCCGGTAAACATGTTCGGCGACCTGTATGAGATAGCAAAGGCAAACGACCTTGATTTTGTAAAAGCTGACTTTTACAGATTTGAGAGGGCTTCAAACGGAGATATGTTCCTTACCTACAATCACCTTGACCGTAAAAACCTGTATTACAACAAGGTGTTTGACCCAAGCCACACTCCCGAAGCTATCAGGTTTATAATGAACACATGGAGCGGTATTTACAGAAAAGCTTTTCTTGATGAATACCATATCCGCCACAACGAAACGCCGGGAGCGTCTTTCCAGGACAACGGTTTCTGGTTCCAGACCTTTGCTTTCGCAAAGCGCGGTATGATAATAGACAAGCCTTACTATATGAACAGACGAGACAACCCAAACAGTTCCGTAAAGAACGTGCAGAAGATATACTGCATAAATGCGGAATATGACCATATCAGGGATGTGCTTATGCAGTACCCCGAAACATGGGAAAGGTTCAAAACATATTACACACTTAAGCGTTTCCACAACAGCGTTGCTACACTTAGGCGTATTTCAAACGAATTTAAGAAAGATTATGTTGAGCGCTTTTCAAAAGAAATGAAACGCGCAAAACAGACCGGTGAAATGGATGAAGAGCTTTTCACCGCCGCAGAGAGAGATAATCTGCATCTGCTTATAACACAGCCGCTGGTTTATTACAAATTAAAGGCACTGCCGATGAATAACGGCCCGTCAGCATTCAATAATAATTTCAAACAGGTCAAAGCAGAGCTTGATAAAATAAAGCGCTCAAAGTCCTACCGTGTCGGCAAGGCTATAATGTATATTCCCGTAAGGCTCAAGAGCCTTGCAAAACGTGTTTACAGAAAGATAAATAAAATCAGAAAGGGATATCAGAAATGACGGAAAATGACATTAAGGTTTCTGTAATAATTCCCGTTTATAACGTAGAAAAATATTTAAAGCAGAATCTTAAAAGCATTACTGACCAGACGCTCAAAGATATTGAGATAATATGCGTTGATGACGGCTCAACCGATTCCTCATATAAAATAATTGAGGAATTTGCGGCTAAAGACAGCCGTGTTATTCCCGTAAAGCAGAAAAACGGCGGCGCAGGCGCAGCAAGAAACAACGGTTTAAGAAGAGCTCGCGGCAAATATCTTTCCTTCCTTGATTCGGACGATTTCTTTGAGCCGAATATGCTGGAGGAAGCATATAAAAAAGCGGAGGAAACAAAAGCCGATTTTGTTGTTTTCAACTCTGACCAATATTATGAGGATTCCCATGAATACAAATCAGTATCCTGGGTAGTTAGATACCCCGAGCTTCCGCCCTATCAGCCTTTCGGCAGGCGCGCAATGACGGATAACATATTCAAAGTCTTTGTCGGCTGGGCGTGGGACAAGCTCTATAACCGCAAATGGGTTCTTGAAAATGACCTGTGGTTCCAGGAGCAGAGAACAAGCAATGATATGCTGTTTGTTTTTTCGGCAGTTGCTATTGCAAAACGAATTGCTTATGTTGAAAAGGACAAGGTTCTTGCTCATCAGCGCAGAAACAACAAGTCATCTCTTTCAAACACACGTGAAAAATCGTGGGATTGTTTTTATAACGCACTTTCAGCTTTGAGAGACAGACTTAAGGCTGAGGGAATATATGAGGAAACTGAAAGGGATTATATTAACTACGCTCTTCATTTTGCCCTGTGGAATTTGAACACACTTGCAGAGCCCACTCACCAGAAGCTTTTTGACAAGCTCAAAAATGAATGGTGGAAAGACCTTGGAGTTGAAGGTAAAAGCAAAGAATATTTCTACAACAAGAAGGAATTTGAACAGTACGAAAAACTGTTTAAATAAAAATACAGGAAGCGTATCGGCGCTTTGTAAAACTAAATAAAATGAGCGGGCGGAAATTCCGCCCGCTTTTACTTTTACTAATTTATAATCGCTCTCTTTTTGCGTAATTTTTTCATTTTACTAATTAAAGGCATCTCATTCTGTCTGCATAAAATTGTTTTTCTTAAAACAAAAGCCCCGGAATATCCGAGGCTTTGATTTTATACTCTGAAAGTTTTATAAAAATCTTTTTTAGTGCCAAGCACAAAAATTGTTTCACCGGGATTGAAAACTGTGTCAGGAGAAAGCGTTATATCAAGTCTGCCGTTCTGCTTTTTACCGATTATATTAATATGATGGCGGCGGCGTACATCAAGCTGGCCTATAGTTTTGCCAACCCACTCATCGGGAACATCTACTTCATACAGAGCAATATCTCCGCCGAGTTCCATAAAATCAAGAATATGCTCTGAGCTGC
>URIN01000297.1 GCA_900547915.1 uncultured Clostridium sp.
GCTGATAATTCACCTGAAGGTAAATCATTAAGGCTCCGTCAGCAGTACTTCCTTGTTTCCGCTTCCGTTCAGGATATTATCAGACGTCATCTTACTAAGTATAATACTCTTGATAACCTGCCGGAAAAAGTTGCTATCCATATCAATGATACTCACCCCACAATGGCTATTCCGGAGCTTATGAGAATTATGCTCGATGAGTGCGGCTATGGTTGGGACGATGCTTGGAATATAGTTACAAAAACAGTTGCCTATACAAACCATACCGTTATGAAAGAGGCGCTTGAATGCTGGAGTGAAGAACTCTATAAACGACTTCTTCCCAGAATCTATCAGATAACAAAAGAGATAGATAATCGCTTCCGCGCGTATGTTTGGAGCGTAACACATGATGCAGACAGAGTAGAACGTATGGCTGTAATTTCCGGCGGTGTTGTGAGAATGGCAAACCTGTGTGTTGCGGGCTCACATTCCGTAAACGGTGTTTCAGCTCTTCATTCGCAGATTCTTAAGGATACAGTTTTCCACGATTTCTATACCATTACTCCTGATAAATTTAAAAATGTAACTAATGGTATCGCTTTCAGAAGATGGATCTGCCAGTCAAATGAAGCTCTTACCGATTATCTTACAAATCTTATCGGAGACGGATTTATTACCAAGAGTGATGAGCTTAAGAAACTGCTTGATTACAAAGATGATAAAAAAGTGCTTGCTGATCTTATGGCTATTAAGAGACAGAACAAGGAGCGCTTTGCAAAAATAGTTAAAAAGAGAAACGGCGTTGATATTGACCCCGATTCTATTTTTGATGTTCAGGTAAAAAGACTTCATGAGTATAAGCGCCAGAGCTTAAATATTCTCAATATTATTGCGGAATATCTTATGCTCAAGGCAGACCCGAATGCTGATTTTGTTCCGAGAACTTATATTTTTGCTTCAAAAGCCGCACCTGGCTATTATATGGCAAAGAAAACAATTGAGCTTATTGACGCTGTTTCAAAGGTTATTAATAACGATAAGGACGTAAATAAGAAACTCAAGGTTGTATTCATGGAAGAATACAATGTTAGCCTTGCAGAACTTCTTATGCCCGCCGCTGATATTTCAGAACAGATCTCTCTTGCCGGCACGGAAGCTTCAGGCACCGGCAATATGAAACTTATGCTCAACGGCGCTGTAACTCTCGGCACACTTGACGGCGCTAATGTAGAGATAGCTGACGCAGTCGGCAATGATAATATAATTCTTTTCGGTATGAAAACTCCTGAGGTTCAGCAACTTCAGAGAGAGGGTTATAACCCGATGAATTATGTAAACAATAATCCAGTTCTTAAAGGTGTTATTGATTTTATTTCAGCAGGTATAAACGGCAAAGATTTCAGTGATTTTGTTTCAAGTCTTACCAATTCAGATCCTTATATGGCACTTGCTGATTTTGCTGATTATCAGAATGCTCAGAAACTTTCCGCAGAGCTTTATAAAGATAAGGAAAAATTCGCAAAAATGAGCCTTGTCAATATTGCTTCGGCAGGCATTTTCAGCGCAGACCGCGCAATTATGGAATACGCTCAGAATATTTGGCAAACAAAGCCTGTATGTTTTGCATCTGCTGACAAGGACAACAAAAAAGCCGTTTCAGGCTCAAGAAAAACAGGTAAAACAAAATCATCAAAATAAAAAATTAACTGATTTTTAGGCAAGGGAATAGACCCCTTGCCTGAAATCTTTTTAATAAACTGTTTAACGGAGCGCTTATGCAGCCATTCAATTCAAGAAAAACAGAATATAAGTCGGCAGTGCGCGCAATAGCCGTTAATGAAAAGGTAAAGCTGCGTATAATTGTTCCGCGCTCAATGGGCTGTTCCGGCGCCCGCCTTGCCGTTTATAAAGACGGAGAAGAAACCGTTTTCTACGGTATGTTCTGGGCGGGTATGTGCACTGATAATTATGAGTATTGGGAACTCCATTTTTATGCTACTACCCCGGGGCTATATTTCTATCACTTTGAGCTCGATACACCTTGGGGGCTTAATTATCTTAAAAATGTCGGCGCTGGTCTCGGAGATTTTGACGCCGGCGGAGCTGAATTTCAGCAGACTGTTTATGAAAGTGATTTCAAAACGCCGGATTTTTTAAAGGGCGGAATTATCTATCAGATTTTTCCAGACAGATTTTGTAACAGCGGCACCCCAAAAACAGGTGTACCTGAAAGCCGAGTTATGCGCAAATGGGGCGAAGAACCTTTCTGGAATGAAAGCCAGATGAACGGAATATGGAATAATGATTATTTCGGCGGAGATTTAAAGGGGATAGAGAAGAAACTGCCTTATTTAAAGTCGCTCAGCGTTACCTGTATATATC
>URIN01000298.1 GCA_900547915.1 uncultured Clostridium sp.
TATATTTCCTATATTGATTATGCCGTCCGCAGTGTCCTTGTTATATCTGCGAAGTACTGTTTTTATCCTTGCAAGAAGTTCTTTAACTCTAAACGGCTTCGAAATATAATCATCTGCACCGAGTTCAAGACCCATAATAACATTTACCTCATCATCATAAGCCGTAAGAAAAATTACGGGGTAATCACCAAGCTTTTTAATCTCTGTGCAAACATCGTAACCGCTTCCGTCCGGCAGGGTTAGATCAAGAATATACAGGGAAAATGTTTTTTCTTTTATAATCTTCAGCGCATCACGGACCGTTTTTGCAACAGTAACGCTGTACCCCTCGTTTTTAAGCGAATACGAAAGTCCTATACCGATAGCGCTGTCATCCTCAAGGAGAAATATATCCATAATTATAACCTCCTGATATATATTATCATATATTGATTTTCAACTCCATTACAAAATTGTAATAAAGCAAAAACAAAAGAGTGTATTGCTACACTCTTAATGTTTTGAGATATTTTTTTGTTTCACTGTCCACCCTTAAACTGTCTCTGATTTTTGATATAGTCATATTATGCACTTCTTTCGGCAGTTTCTTTGATTCAATCAAAGGCATAACCTTTTCCCTGAATTTTACGAAAGCAGTGAAAAGAGCCCATGCAACAGCCATATTTACATAGTAGTAATTACTTATGACAGACTGCAAATAATTTATAACAAAATCAATATATTCGTCACAGATATAATATTCCATAAGTATAACTGCGCAGAAACGAATATCGTATTCTTTCTCTGATTTCATATATTTTTTAAGGTAATCAAGAAACTCTTTTTTATTTTTTTCAATAAACTTTAGAGTTGAAGAAACACCGTCACAAACTGCCCAGTTGTCTATTTTCGGTATAAACTCATCAAGAAGCTCAATACGTTTTTGAAAGCTTAGCTTTTTATATCCAATATAAAATCCATGCAGCATAACTTCCTCGTAATAGTACCATTCAAAATCGTTGTTTTCAAGTTTTCTGCCTATTTTGCGAAGTTCGGGAATACGAACGCCGATAATTTTATTCTCGTCAACAGTTGGGAGAAGTTTTTTATTAAACTCTTTATATTTTAAATCAGAGTGGCTGAAAAGTTCATACCTGACATCCATAACAAATCACCGAGTATAATATATCATTTTTTACGTTCCCTTACAAGACGTGAAACAAAATAAGATACAGCACAAAACATTACACAAACTGCGAGAACATTTACTATATTCTGTGAATGATAAAAGATTTCAAATATTGACGGATTGACTCGAAAAGCACCTTTTATATCGAACTGTACGGAAATTATATATGAGAAAAAATTTATAAGCAGAGCAAAGAAATAAACAGACGGGCACGTAAAGAAAAGCAATATCAATGCAGGAGTAGGATTTCCGCTTATAAGCATTAACGCACATATCAGAAGATTTGCTTTGAAATTCTTTTTTTCTGATAGCAGTATTCCACAAAGAGCAAATATAAATACTACTTTACCACTGAGATAACTTATAAGATCTGACTGCTCATTAGCTTTTACTATATTAACAACACCGCACACAAGTTGATTATCAATAATACGCGCGCCTCCACACGAAGTTTCATATACAAGCTGTTCAAATCTATAAACAGAACACGTGTTAAAAAGAAAATCAAAAAAGCCAAAGGACGCAGCAGTTGAAGATAACTTTTTAGCAGCAGTAATAAAAAAAGAAGAACCTAATGTAAAATATACTGCGCAAAAAGATATTGCAAGAATAATTAAAACTGCTTTGAACGCCTTAGAGCGCACACGTGAAACAATAAAGAAACAAAGCAATATTACTGTACTCATAAAGAAAATAGTATCCGCTGCCTCAGCATTAAACAGCCTTATTATATATGTTACAACAGATAAAATACTAAGTATGAGCACAGGAATATAAATAAAAGTCATATCATATTTTTTCAATTTAATTCTTTTCATATTTCCAATATTGACTGTTATTTGTAAAAATAAACACGCACGATGTTTTATCGTGCGTGTTTTAAATGATTAAACTTCCTTATCCCATTTTCTGTTGTCATAATCAGCACAGCATTTACTTTTAAACGCTGCGCGAAGTTCACAGTAGCAACCGCATTTAATGCACATACCAGCTATAAGGCTGTCGCAATTTTTGCAACACTCAAGCCGCCGCTCATAAACTTCCTTACTTACTTTCAATGAGACATCAATCGTTTCAAGATAGCTCTTAACACCTTCAAACGAAGCTTTTTCGCCCGCCTCAAGCAAAAGACACTTTTTACAAATATGCTCCATTATTCAATCACGAATTTTACAACACTGCAAGGCGGTATAT
>URIN01000299.1 GCA_900547915.1 uncultured Clostridium sp.
GCAGCGTCAGATGTGTATAAGAGACAGTGTTCCTGCGTGGGAATATGATGTCAAAGTTGTTGCTTATAACGACAGCGGAAAAGAAGCTTCCGCAATTTATCAAGTATGTGCTGCACCTTCACCGGTAGAAAACTTCAGTGTTACACTTCCTTCTGATGACACTGCCGAGGTTACCTGGAGTCAAAACGCTTCACACGGTTACTATGTTCAGTGGGCTACCGATGATAAATTTACAGAAAATGTAGGCGGAATGTACACTTCCGACACTAAAAACATTCTTGATCTCCCAGGCAATATCAGAGATTATTATGTTCGCGTTAGAGCGTGGAAATGGTATGAAGGCACAAGATTATTCAGCGATTTCAGTTCACCGCTGTTTATAGGTGATAAGCTTGCGGCGCCGGAGGGATATAATGTTTATGCGCGAGGCGCAGGCGGTAAAAATCTTTATCTTGAATGGAAAGAAGTAGAGGGCGCTGACGGTTACAAAGTTTATATTGTATCTGGCAGTAATAAATATTTCAAAGGCGATGTCACCGAAGCAAAATATATATTTACGGATCTGACGCCTGCTTGGGAATATAATGTTATGGTAGTTGCATATAATGACACAAATTCGGCTTCTTCTGAGTATCGTGTATGTGCAGCACCGTGTCCTGTAAGTGAGTTCGAGGTATGCGCTGTAGATAAGAATACTGTTCTCGCTTCTTGGTCAATTGAAGCAAGTCACGGCTATTATATTCAGTGGGCAACTGATGAAAACTTTACCCAAAATGTTGAGGGCGCATATATTACAGGCAGTGGTTCAACATTCAAGGAGATATCGCTTGATGGTGATGTTTCTGATTACTATTTCAGAGTTAGAGTATGGAAATACTATGAGGATAGTCGTTTGTACAGCGATTTTTGCGAACCCCAACAAGTTTCCGATAATCTAAACGTTAACTGATAAAATTTAAAAAAAGAGGTCTGAGCATTGCTCAGACCTCTTTAACTTTTAGTTTGTAATATTATGACCAGGGCCATTCAACAGGGTTGTCGTCGTCCCTAATATCACTGCCGTCACTTGTTGATATAACATCGTCAAAACGGAACGTTTCAATATCAGCATACGGCTTCATATACTTTTCTTTCATGACATTTTCTCCTTTCTATATATTAAATGCTGTTTTAATATTGTCTTTTATTTCCTGACTGATTTCGTCATCGTTCATGATGTTCGTAATCAAATCGTTTACACAGTATGTTCTTATCTCTGAATAATATACTTGTCCGTTAATAACAGCGTATGCTCTTGCAGATATCTTCGTGTTGTATGCCGTTTTCGGTATTTTAGTAAATACAAGGTTGTAACTCATATTGCTTGTGTTGTTGATAAAATTGGTGGCAACACTTTTAAGCGTGTTGCCGTTGCCGGCATTTTCAAGTGTGAGTTCGTCTTCTGAACCCGAAAGTGTATACAAAAATCCATACTCTGCAGAATATAAATTTTCAAAAGCGGGTGCATCGTTTCTTTTAATGTCAAACCCGTAGCGCATACCTGGCTCAGTTGTTCTGAGAGATGCACCGAGCGCTTCTATTTTAAAAGCACCGTCAACGTCTATAAATTCAAATCCGTTTGCGGCAGCATATTCTTCTGCAGCGCTTCCCGGTGTGCCGTATACCTGAAAACCGTCTATTGCTTTTGTGAATGGGTCGTTAGGGTCTTCATAAACGAAAAGACGTTTAAAACCTATGCCCTCATCACCGATGCTTGTAACACTTTCAGGTACAAACAGGTATTTTAGTGAAGAAGAACATACAAGCGCGTAATTTCCTATTGTTTTAAGAGAATTAGGTAAAACAAGTGATTTTACTTTTATGCACTCGTAAAATGCGTATTCACCTATCGTTTCAATATTGTTGCCTAACGTTACGCTTTCCATATCGTCACAGAACTGAAACGCAGCCTTTCCAATATCTCTGACTGTGTCGGGTATTACTACGCTTGTGATGGATTTTGAGTAAAATGTTCTTGGACCTATTTCCGTAACAGGATAGCCGTCAAGCTCACTCGGTATCACCACGTCTTTTTCCGTACCGCTG
Organism: uncultured Clostridium sp.; assembly: GCA_900547915.1. GTDB lineage: Bacteria > Bacillota > Clostridia > Oscillospirales > Acutalibacteraceae > Eubacterium_R. The sequence continues at coordinate 2,086 of URIN01000299.1, forward strand.
TAACGCGATATTGTTGCCTCGCCGTTACTTACGGTATAAGTATAATCTCCGCTTGTGTTTGCAAACGCGGAAACGTTTACTGAGAAAATTATACTTACAAGCATAACGGCAATCAGACAGAGTTTTGTTGTTTTCTTCATAAAATACCTCCTTTTCAGCTGCAAAAGCAGCTCTGTATTGTGAATTACTTTCAGATAAGCAAAATTAGGTAAACTTATCTAATTCTATTTTATACAAGGTAACTATGCTGTCTCTTATACACATCTGACGCTGCC
>URIN01000300.1 GCA_900547915.1 uncultured Clostridium sp.
GAGATAGGAGTCCGTCTCGTGGGCTCGGAGATGTGTATAAGAGACAGCATCTATAAGATGATATAATACAAAAAGTGTAAAGCCGCAGGGCTTGTATAAGTGTTTAACAGGAGTTGTTTAAATGGAACTTGCAGAAGCTTACAGACTGATGGATAAAACCATTGCCGAAAATATCAAAGAACTTGAATTCACTAAGATGAAAACGGGTGAAAACGAACTCGGATATAAAAGCGAAAAAGGGCTTTTCAGAGTGTCTTATGATGCTAAAACAAATATTATGAGCCTTGAATGTTCTTATGAGGATAAGGGCGAGGACACCGCTTACGAAACTATCTCAAAATCACTTTTCGAGCTTGATTCGGCAGACGAAAAAGAATGCCGTTCTTTTGCAAATGAAGTGTCCGATGAGATAAGTTCTCTTTTTGCTACAAAGAAAAAAGTGAACCTTGATAAGATAAAAATGCCGAAAGCTGTATCACGCTCGAAGGCAAAAAACGGTGTTATCAGCTATGATGTTGATTCTCTTGCAAATCGTTTCGGTGTGCTTTATCCTGATCTTAAAGAAGATATTAAAAGAAATATCTCAGATTACGGTGAGTTTTTACCCGAAACATTCTTCCAGGAGATCGGCACGCCCCGTGTGCTTGAAGTTATCAAAAACGGTTCAGAGGCCGAACGTAAAAAGCTGTTTAAAATGCTTGGTGAGATATATGAGGACGGCACCAACGAGGTGCAGGATGTAATCGGCGTAACGATTTTGGGTGAAATGAAAAATGATCCTGCAATGATGGAAGTTGCGGATAGATATATGACAGACTATATGTCAGGTCCCGTTCATGAAATAAATAAGATTACGGCAAAGAAAAACAGATTTACAAAGAAACTTGCAAATCCACCCGCATATAAGCCAAGAAAGAAAAAAACAAGTATGCTTCAGAACGCGCTCAATCAGCAGCAGCAGGGATAATTCCGTAACACAGCGCTTGAGAATATCATATAATGTAGTTAGTGTAAAGTCGCACGGTAGTGTAAATACTGCTGTGTGACTTTTTGTTTTGATAATGAAACTAAATTGAAAAATATTGTTACAGAATTAACAAAGAACGAGCTTTTTTAACAAAGTTTTCGGAAAATCATTGACAAAAAAATAAACATCTTTATAATAGAAGTCGCAATTATTTTTTTGAAACCAGAAAGTGAGGAAAATTTTTATGGCAAGAGTTTATAATTTCAGTGCAGGTCCTTCAACCCTGCCTGTATCGGTCCTTGAAAAAGCAGGCGCGGAAATTCTTGATTATCAGGGCAGTGGTCAGTCTGTTATGGAAATGAGCCACCGCTCAAAGGTTTTTGATAATATTATCAAAGATGCAGAAAAACTTATGAGAGAGCTTTATAAAGTTCCCGATAATTACAAAGTGCTTTTCCTTCAGGGCGGCGCTTCCGCTCAGTTCTCTGCTATTCCGCTTAACTTTATGAACGGCAGCGGCAAGGCTGATTATATCATCACCGGTCAGTGGGCAAAAAAAGCTTATCAGGAAGCTAAAAAGTACGGCGATGTAAGGGAAGCCGCTTCTTCAGCTGACAAAACTTTCAGCTATATCCCCAAAACAAAACCCGAGGATTTCAGAGAAGACGCCGATTACGTTTATATCTGTATGAATAACACTATTTACGGCACTAAGTTTAAGGAGCTTCCTCCCGTGGGAGATAAAGTTCTTATCGCAGATATCTCTTCATGCGCTCTTTCAGAGCCTCTTGATATTTCAAAGTTCGGTATGGTTTATTTCGGTGCTCAGAAGAACGTTGCTCCCGCAGGTCTTGTTGTGGCTATAATTCGTGAGGATCTTCTCGGTCACGCAAGAGATATAACCCCCGTTATGATGGATTACAAAATTCAGGCAGATGCTGATTCTCTCTATAACACTCCGCCATGCTGGACTATCTATATATGCAAACTTGTTCTTGAGTGGATCAAGGAAACATTCGGCGGCCTTGAAGGTATGAAAGTTCATAACGAGAAAAAGGCTAAGATCCTTTACGATTTCCTTGATCAGAGCGAAATGTTCCACGGCACCGTTGTTCCTGAGGATCGTTCTCTTATGAATGTGCCTTTTGTTACGGACAGCGATGAGCTTAATGCAAAATTCATTAAAGAGGCAACCGATGCAGGTTTTGTAAATCTTAAGGGTCACAGAACAGTAGGCGGTATGCGTGCTTCTATCTATAACGCAATGCCTATCGAGGGTGTTGAAAAGCTTGTAGAGTTTATGAAGAAGTTTGAGGAGGAAAACAAATAATGTATAATCTGTCTCTTATACAC
>URIN01000301.1 GCA_900547915.1 uncultured Clostridium sp.
AGATAGGAGTCCGTCTCGTGGGCTCGGAGATGTGTATAAGAGACAGCCGTAAAGAGACGGCATGTCGTCTCTTTCTTTTGTGTAGATCGGAAAATCAGCACTGAAAAGCTTTGCTCTGTTTTCCTTTTCAAGCAGTTTCATTGAAACGTCATAATAAGCCTGAACGCTTGAAATGGTGCCTACAAAGGAATCGGTTGCATCATACGCATATATCTTAAGGCTGTTTACGTTTGACATAAGCACATTTCTCTGGAATGAAATCTCATTCTTTGAGTGTGCGGTAGTAATAAGAGATTCAAGCAGATATTTTTTCATGATAACGATATTTACGCTGTGGAATATCTCTGCCTCATCACGTCTGTCAAGGCTCATTTCGGTAATTCTGCCGTCATCTTCAACTTTGTCAAAGCAAAGTATGGAGCCTATTTTATCAGGCATCGGAGCCTTAACTCCTACAACGGTTATATCTGCGCCGCTCTGCTCGTGTCTGTCAAAGAGCGCTTCATAATCAAGTGAAAGCACATTGTTGCAGTCACACATAACAACGTATGTCTGGTTGCTCTGCTCAAGGAATCCCATATTTCCGTAAATGGCGTCAATTCTGTTGCCCCACATTGTGGCGCTGCCTACGTTAAAAGGCGGCAGAATGAAAAGTCCGTCATTTTTTCTGCTGAGATCCCACGGCTTGCCTGTGCCTACATGGTCCATAAGCGACTGGAAGTTGGCATTTGTGATAACACCAACTTTTGTAACTCCGCTTTCAACCATATTTGACAGCGGAAAATCAATAAGTCTGTATCTGGAGCAAAACGGAACAGAACCCATTGTTCTCATAGCCGTAAGGCTGTCTAAAGTTCCTTCGTGAATGTTTGCAAAAATCATTCCCATTACTTTTTTTCCGTTCATGCTCACACCTCCTTGCCGGCTTCAATCATTGCGCCCGGCTCAACTTTTGAACTGCTTTTTACTGTTGCGCCCGCGCCTATAACCGCAACGCCCCAGTCCTCTGGATTTTCAAGCAACTCGGGTATTTCGCCCACCTGGGCACCTTCTTCGATTACGGCGTTTTCAGCAACTATCGAATAGTAAATCTTGGCGCCTTTCTTTATAACGGCACCCGGCATGATAACGCTGTATCTGACATCGGCGTCTTCTTCAATGGTAACATTGCTTGAAATTACACTGTAATCAACATTGCCTTCTATTTCACATCCCTCTGAAACGGAGGAAAGTTCAACATTTGCGTTTTTACCTATATAATGCGGTGGACTTACCGGGTTCCTGCTGTATATCTTCCAGCTCGGATCGCTGAGATCAAGGTCAACGTTCGGGTTGATGATGTCAAGATTTGCTTCCCAGAGAGAATCAATTGTGCCAACGTCTTTCCAGTATCCCTCAAACGGGAATGCAAACATTCTCTCGCCGGCATCGAGCATAGCGGGAATTATGTTTTTACCGAAGTCATTTGATGAGCCTTCTGTGTTTTCATCCTGAACAAGATACTTTTTCAACTTGTCCCAGCTGAACACATATACACCCATAGAAGCCTTGTTTGACTTGGGCTCTTTCGGCTTCTCGGCAAATTCATATATTTTGTTGTTTTCGTCGGTAGCAAGAATACCAAACCTTGAAGCCTCTTCCCACGGCACCTCAAGCACAGCAATAGTGCAGTCCGCATTGTTCTTTTCATGGAAATCAACCATTTTTGCATAATTCATTTTATAAATATGGTCGCCTGAAAGAACTACAACATATTCGGGATTGTATTTTTCAATAAAATTAATATTCTGATAGATTGCGTTTGCAGTGCCCTTGTACCATTCTTTGCTGCCTATAGCCTCATAAGGGGAAAGCACATGAACGCCGCCGCTCTGTCTGTCAAGATCCCACGGCTGTCCGTTTCCTATGTAATCATTGAGCTCAAGTGGCTGATACTGTGTGAGAACACCAACGGTATATATGCCGCTGTTTACACAGTTTGACAGCGGAAAATCTATAATTCTGTAATTTCCGCCGTAAGGAACAGCGGGCTTAGCAATGTTCTTTGTAAGAACACCTAATCTGCTGCCCTGCCCGCCGGCAAGCAGCATTGCAACAATGTTTGATTTATGTGCCATAAACACATCCTCCTTATTTGGACTTTTCAATAAATAACGCGTTTAAGCCGCCCAGTTTCACACCAATGCTCTGGTCAAACCCGTGCATCGGCTTTTTCGCGGTTTTGTATGTGCCGGAAAGTCTGGATTTGTTTCCGCCGTATTTTTTAAGGTTTGAATCAAATATAACCTTATATGCTGTCTCTTATACACATCTGACGCT
>URIN01000302.1 GCA_900547915.1 uncultured Clostridium sp.
AGCAGAAACCGAGTATCTTTGGGTTTGAGGTTATTGCTTTTGTCAGTCCCGCATACCTTTCAGCCAGTTCTTGTTCAGTCTTCACGTCATCGCCGTAACCCCACGATTTTACGCTTGTATCGGCTTCCCATTTAATGCCGCCGTATTCGCTTATAAATACAGGCTCTCCGCCGTATTTTTGTCTGCCGGGATTATCATTGAGCACGTGTTCATAAAGTATTCCGTCTTTCAGCATATCGTAAGATTTTTTGAATTCGTCCGCTTTAAAACGGTAATCGTGCACATCGTAAATATCCGTTTTTACGTGAAAATTTCCGCTTGTGTCTATGCACGGTCGGGTAGGGTCTGCAAGTTTTGTCATCTCATATACCGTCTTAATAAGCTCATTTTTCTGCTTTCTTCCGTGGTAATTCCATGTTTCATTAAAAGGACACCAGCCTATTATTGACGGGTGGTTAAAGTCACGGTCAACAGCTTCAAGCCACTGCGGCAGAAATTCTGCAAGAGCGCCTTTGTCTGAATAATCAAGTCCCCAGCTTGCGTATTCTCCCCAAACCATGTAGCCGTAAAGGTCACAGTAATACAAAAAACGCGGGTCGAATACTTTCTGATGCAGTCTTGCGCCGTTAAATCCGAGCACAAGCGACAGCTTAATATCACGTTTAAGTTCATCATCGTCTTTGGCAGTATAAATTCCGTCTCGGTAATATCCCTGGTCAAGAACGAGACGCTGAAACACGCTTTTTGAGTTCAGCAGAAATTTAAAGCCTTCAAGCCTGACACTTCTCAGTCCGAAATAGCTGTAAACAGTATCTTCTCCGAAAGTTATTTCGAGTCTGTAAAGCCTTCCTTTTGAACATTCCCAGAGGTGTTTTTCCGAAAGCGGGATGCTAATAGTAATATTGCCGGCAGCGCCTGATACATTTTTACTGCCAACTTCTTTTTCTCCGTAAAATGCTTTTGCATTGATGTCGGCACAGCCGTTTAGTTTAAATGAAATGCTGCAGCAGCACTGTTTTTCGTCAGGATAAATTTTAAAACTTTCAATATGGGCTTTTGGCACGAACTCAAGGTAAATATTTCCCCAAATTCCCGTTGTACGTGTGTAACTGCAGGCATAACTGTTTTTTCTGTCGCTCTGTTTGCCTGCGGGCACAAGCGGATTTTTGACATCGTCCTCGCAGAGGATAAAAATCTCATTTTCCCCGTCTTTTATGTAGTCTGTTATGTTGAATTTAAATGAAGTGTAGCCACCCTTGTGCCTGCCCGCACATTTCCCGTTTATAAGCACGGTGGTAAGGTAGTCTGCGGCGCCTACGTTCAGAAAAACAAGTTTGTTTTCAGCGTGTAATTCAACTTTTTTTCTGTACCAAACATAATTTATAAAATCAGTATATCCAATTCCTGATAATTTGCTTTCTACACAGAACGGAACATTGATTTTATAATTATATTCAGCCTTTTTACGTACGTCGTATGCAAACTGTTCGTCTTTAGAAAATTTGTATGAGCGTTTAGCTTTTTTTAAGCCAAAATCCCACTCGCCGTTCAAATTTATCCAGTCTTTTCTTTCAAACTGCGGGTTTGGGCTGTCGGAAAATGAGAACATGGATTTTACCTCCTGAAACTTCTAATTTCATTGTAATTTATAGCACTGTCATAGTCAAACAATTTCTTTCATTTGTATATTATATTATTGAAATTTTATATTCTATATTGTAAAATTAAATCAGAATATTTATTTCAGGTGATAGATTTGGAAAAATTCAATCTCAGCGGAGCTGAAACACTCGGTATCGAGCTCGGCTCCACACGAATTAAGGCGGTTCTCATTGATGAAAACTGCACCCCCGTTGCTTCGGGTTCCCATAACTGGGAAAACAAAATGGAGAACGGCTACTGGACTTATAGTCTTGACGATGTATGGCAGGGCATTAGAGATGCTTATAATAAACTTAATGAGGAAGTTTTTGAAAAAAGCGGAAAACGTATAAATACTCTCTCAGCAATCGGTTTTTCGGCAATGATGCACGGCTATCTTGCGTTCGATAAGGACGGAAATCAGCTTGCAGAGTTTAGAACATGGAGAAATACTACCACTTCACAGGCAGCTGAAAAACTTACTGAGCTGTTTGGTTTTAATATCCCTCAGCGCTGGAGTGTTGCACATCTTTATCAGGCAGTACTGAACGGCGAGGAGCACGTTAAGGATATAAGTTACATAACAACTCTTGCCGGGTATGTTCATTATATGCTTACGGGTGTAAAAGCCGTTGGTATAGGTGAAGCGTCAGGAATGTTCCCGATAGAC
>URIN01000303.1 GCA_900547915.1 uncultured Clostridium sp.
CGTCGGCAGCGTCAGATGTGTATAAGAGACAGGGCGGATACAGATATTAAAATTATTGCTCCTATTGAAATGAAATTTCTAGAAGAGTATGACGATAAAATTGATCTTCAGGTAATAACAGATAAGGAATATTTTGAAGAGTATTTTTCAAGCCCTAAAAACGTTGATGTCCTTGTTGCGGATGAGGAGCTGTATTCAGTTGAACTTCAGAAACAGAATATACCCAGAATGTTCGTGCTTACTGAAAGCGTTGAGCTTGATAAAACGAGCGATCTTATTGCCGAAAGAATACAGAAATATTCCAGTATTAAGGAAATATTTAACAGGATAATATCATTAAGTTCTTCTGTTTTTAGTTCAGATATCAAGCCTACAAAACACACACAGATACTCTTGTTTTATTCTGCTGGAGGCGGCGTTGGAAAAACAACTCTTGCTATCGGAGTTTCTTATTGCCTTACTCAAAACCTTAAAAAAGTTCTTTATATTGATGCAGAAAGAATTAATTCTTTTCAATATCTGCTTAATAATGTTATACCGGTTTCAAATAATGCATATTCGTCTTTTCTTTCATATTCACCGGATATTTATTCTAGGATAAAACCAGTTTTAAGAAATGAAAACTTTGATTATTTACCGCCATTCGCAGCTTCATTGTCTTCGTTGGGAATAGATTTTGGAATTTATAAAAATATAGCAGAATCGGCAAAACGAACAAACGAATATGATTATATTGTTGTTGATACGGACTCTGTTTTTGATAATGATAAGGCAGAACTCATATCTGCTGCCGATAAAGTGTTTATAGTTTGTGAGCAAAACAGAAAATCACTTTGTGCTACAAATATGCTTCTTAAAAATATTAGTTTTAGTGATAAAGAAAAATTTATATTTCTTTGCAATAAATTTGATGATTCTAAAGAAAACTATCTTGTTTCATCGCAAGAAAAGGCAAGTTTTGCAATAAACGATTATATTAAAGAGATTGACAATATAGAATCTAAAAAATTGTCTGAAATCTGTGCTGAACCTGAAATACAAAAAGCGGCATATATGATGATATAGGAGTTTTTATGGAACAGAATAAAGCAGTTGTTATTTTCAGAGTACTGAAAAGAAATTTTGAAACAGACCTTGAAGTGCCTTTAGATATATCAGCAAATGATCTGGTTCTTGCCCTTAATAATGCTTATGATCTTGAAATTGATACTTCAAATATTCAGAATTGTTACTTGAAAGCAGAAAGACCGATCGTACTGCTTAAAGGAAATAAATCACTCGCTGATTTTGGTATCAGAAATGGTACAGTAATAAATTTTACTGAATGAGGAAATTAAAATGAATTACGGCTTTGTTGTGAAAATATCAAACAAAAAGATCTACAGGGAAGTTCAGCTTCAGAACGATATGAGTATTCTCAGAATCGGTATAGGAACAGAGTGTGATGTGCGTTTCTATAAAGAAATGTTTTTTGAAAAATTCTGTCTTACTCTTACAAAAGATAACGGGGTGTGGCATATATTATGCTCCGATAATGTCTACATTGATTCCGGAGATGTAAGAAAGCTTGCGACGAAAAAACTTGCTCACGGTGATATTTTTAAAATAAGATATCAGAATGGTGAAACAGAGCTCTTCAAAATAGAATTTCTAATAGACTTTGATAACGCAGCAAAAAGATATGATAGAATTATTGATATTTCCAACAGTAATTGTGTAACTATTGGAAGTTCATCCGTTTCAAATATTGTTTTAAGTAGTCCTTACACAAATAATGACAGAATTGAACTTTATAGGACAGGCTCTAATTTTCAGTTGAGAATTCTTTCTTCGGCTTGTGGTGTGTATCATAACGGAGTACGAGCTAAAAATAATGAAATAATAAAAAATGGCGATTTCTTTTCAGTGGCCGAATTCAGCTTTTATGTTAAAAATAACAAGGTTATGACTGACTCAAATATCACTGTTAACAGCCTTAGTTATTATGATGAACAGCAGAAGAATGATTATCCAAAATTCAACAGAAATACAAGAATAAAGTATGTTGTAGATGATGAAAAAATTCAAATCCTTGATCCACCGGCAAAACCGCAGAAACCAAAAAACAATATTATTTCAAGATTGCTGCCTTCACTGATAATGGTTGTTGCAGGTCTTGCTATGACTGCATTTTCTCCGTTTATGCTGGTTTCCAGTGGTATAGGTGTAGTAACTGCTGTTATCAGCCTTATTCAAAGTAAAAAAGATTTTAAAACAAATACTTCAGAAAGAATCTGTCTCTTATACACATCTCCGAGC
>URIN01000304.1 GCA_900547915.1 uncultured Clostridium sp.
ATCTACACAAGGCTATTCGTCGGCAGCGTCAGATGTGTATAAGAGACAGGAACTCCTTTGAATATCCTTTAATGGATAAGCAAAGGAGTTTTTCTTATGAAAAAAATTAAATCTTCTCTTGATAACAAACTTTTGATTTTGTTTATATTAAAATCAATAATAATTTCTGCTGCTTTTTGTTCGGGTTTGTCAGCTCTTATTTCTCTGGTTATATATAAACTTGACATAAGTTTTGAATGTGTTGAGTATTTATCTGTTGCAGTTATTGTAATAAGTGCTGCACTTAATGCTTACTTCTGTTCATCTTCTTTCAAAAACAGTGGTTTTCTAGTTGGCGTTATTTCATCACTTCCGTTAGTTTTATATTCTCTTGTTAACTTAATTTTCAATCATAATACCCTGTGGCTGTTTTTCATTAAACTTATTTGTGTTGTATTAGTTTCCGGCTTTGCAGGTATGTATTCAGTAAAAAAATCTAAGAAGATAAGGGTTAAAAAATGAAAACTAAGGAAATATTACAAAAAAACGCTAAGTCTGACGTTGAAAGCAAAAATAAACAAGAAAATAAAAAGAGTATTTATGAAATTTTTAGAGAAAATAAAACTGCTATATATGCATCCGTTTTCTTTGCTGCTGGATTATTATGCGGTTCTTTGATTTATAAAAATTGTGCTACTGACGCTCTTGACGAGATAATCAAAACCTCTGCATCTAATGATTTTTTTAATCTTTTTATAAATAATCTGGGATTCTATTTTTTTGTTTTTGCTCTCACTTTATTTATGGGAGTTTGCCTTGTTGGATTTCCAATAATAAATGTTGTACCTCTTCTGATAGGCATTCAAGCAGGTGTAAAGATTGCGTATTATTATTTAAATTTTGGTTTCAAAGGTTTTGGATACAGTCTGCTTATGATTGCACCGTTTGTATGCTCGTTTCTTACAGTGATTGTATATACCGTATCATTAAGTTCGGAATTGAGCCGGAATATTTATGAACTGACGGTTGGCAAAAATGAAAATGCAGAAAAAATCGAATACAAAAGCTATATGAAAAAGTATTTGCTTTATGCTCTTATGGTAATAGTTGTTGCACTTGTAAATTCGGCAATTACAGTAGCTTTGAGCGGGATTATTGCTATTTAGAATCATTTTTTATTGTTTCATTGTTTAGCGGGTTAGCAGCGATTGCTTTTTTTGCAGCTTCCGCTGTTGTATGAGTATATATTTCAGTTGTACCTAAATTTTCGTGTCCAAGAACTTCTTTTAGAAGAAGCAGATCTACATTTCCGTATTGATACATAAGTGTTGCAGCTGTATGCCTAAGCTTATGAACGGACAAACCACGGTCTCCGAGTCCTGCTTTTTCTAGATTTGTGTAAACAATATGCTGTACCGTTTTAGGGCTTATTCTTTGGTTTCTGCTACTCAGAAACAGCGCTTTGTCTTTTACACCATCATTAGGTCGCTTTTTCATATAGTCTGCTATTGCCTTTATACATGCGTCATTAAGGTAAATCACGCGTTCCTTGTTTCCTTTTCCGGTTATAACAAGGCTGCCATCGTCCTTTATGTCATTATAATTTATTGATACTAATTCAGAAAGACGCATTCCGCAATTAAGAAATAAAGTAATAATTGCGTAGTCCCTTTCCTTAAAAGTTCCGTCAATAACAGAAAGTAATTTCTCTGCCTCTTCTAAAGTAAGATACTTCGGAAGAGACTTTTTTGTTTTCGGAATATCTAAATTTTTCATTGGATTAGTTTCAAGCAATCCTAAATTGTCACTCAAATAAACAAAAAACCTTCTTATTGAAATTACACGTCTTGCACGAGTTGTTTCATTGTTTTTGCGAACATTTTTTAAATATATTAAATAAGAATATGCATCATTTAGAGTGATTTTTTTTATAAAATCGATTCCGATAGGGGAGATATCCACCTCATCATCAGGAGTGTTTTTATCTGCCAAGCCTTTTTGTCTGGCAAGGTACCTGAAAAAGGTCCTTAAGTCTGAGGCATATTCAATAACTGAAAGTTCTGAATGTCCTTTAATAGCTTCAAGATATAGTAAATATTGTTGTACTAGATTAGGTAATGCTGAAAATTCTTCTTTTCTCATAATTCCTCCTAATTGTGAAACAGTTTCACGAATGAGTAAACTATAATTTAGACAGGGAACAGTAACCAAATAAAATTCAAAATATTAAATAGTATGCTTCAACGTTATGAAACATATATAACCTGTCTCTTATACACATCTCCGAGCCCACGAGACGGACTCCTATC
>URIN01000305.1 GCA_900547915.1 uncultured Clostridium sp.
AGGAGTCCGTCTCGTGGGCTCGGAGATGTGTATAAGAGACAGATGCAAAATTACGCTAATAAAATTGAAAAAAAGGCTTGACTAAGTCAAATACTTATGATATATTATTTAAGCGTTAAGAAACGCTGGTGTAGCTCAGTTGGTAGAGCAGCTGATTTGTAATCAGCAGGTCAGGGGTTCAAGTCCGTTCACCAGCTCCATAACGTGGGAGAGTTCCCGAGCGGCCAAAGGGAACAGACTGTAAATCTGTCGCTATTCAGCTTCAGTGGTTCGAATCCACTCTCTCCCACCAGAATGAGTCCGAATGCAATAGCGTTTGGACTCATTTCTTTTTTTGCGTATTATTAATTGAGCGGTAGTGCCGCATGATTTTACTTTTGTTTGGAACGGAGTATGATTTCTGTGCGCCAGTTTGCAAAAACTTGCTTGAATTTTATAAAGAGGGAAGCCGTGTTGTGCGCGGCAGTCCTGCTGGCTGTTGTTTCCGCTTTTTTTGTGCCGCCCAGTATTTCATATGTTTCTTATATAGACTGGGATACCCTCGCGCTTCTGTTTGGTCTTATGGCGGTTATGAAAGGGTTTCAGAAAGCAGGGTTGTTTACATATCTAGGCAATCAGCTTCTCAAAAGAACGGCAACCACAAAATCAATGATGTTCGTGCTGGTGTTCCTGCCGTTTGTATGCAGTATGGTAATCACAAATGATATATCGCTTATAACTTTTGTGCCGTTTGGCTTGATAGTGCTGCATATGGCAAATCAGAAACATCTTGCTATACGTCTTGTGGTTTTGCAGACGGTTGCGGCAAATCTGGGCAGTATGCTCACTCCGATGGGCAACCCTCAGAACCTCTACCTTTACAATAAATCCGGCATAGGCTTCGGAGGTATGCTAAAGCTTATGCTGCCGTATGTGCTTGTGTCCGCCCTGTGTATCGTGCTGATGATAGCTTTCGGAAAATCATCAAAAATATCTCAGGTCGCTGTTGATATGAACCTCAGAGGCCCTAAATATTTTATCTGGTGCACCGTTGGTTTCGTTATTTGCCTTTTGGGGCTTTTTGATGTAGTCCCTCCTATTGCCGTTGCGGCGGTTATAGCGGTGTTTCTGCTGTTTAGGGACAGAAGTCTGCTTGCTCGTGTGGATTATTCTCTTTTGCTTACGTTTATAGCGTTTTTCATATTTATAGGAAATGTCGGCTCAATAGATACATTCAAAAACTTTATAGCGTCTGTGCTGACTGATCATGTTGAGCCTGTGGCCATTCTTGCAAGCCAGGTGATAAGCAATGTGCCTGCGGCGCTTCTGCTTTCGGGATTTACGGATAACTGGCGGGATTTGATTGTAGGCTGCAACATAGGCGGTCTCGGAACTCTCATCGCTTCAATGGCAAGTCTTATTTCCTATAAATTTATTGTAAAGGAATATCCCGAAAAAAGCAAAAAGTATTTCTTGTGGTTTACACTTTGCAATATATTGCTCCTTGTAATTCTTGTGTCGCTCAGTTACGGTATTAAAGCAATTAGCTGAAATGTTGTTTAAAGCATTTAAGCAAAAAATAAGGCAGCCGGATATCGGCTGCCTGTTTTTCTTTTTTTGTGACTTGTTTTAGGCAAGTCAAAAGGCTTATTCAATACTGATGGAACTGCTCTGAGGAAGTTCTTTGTGTTCCTTCTTAGGAAGAGATACTTTAAGAATACCATCCTCAAATTTAGCACTTACGTCTTTCGGCTCAATGTCCTCGCCTACATAGAAGCTTCTTGTCATTTGACCTGAATAACGCTCCCTGCGGATATAGCGCTCGTTCTTTTTTTCACTCTCTTTGTCAAGGCTTTTTGCGGCGCTGATTGTCATATAGCCGTTTTTCAAATCAACCTTAACTTCATCCTTCTTAAATCCCGGAAGGTCAATATCCAGTTCATAAGAACCGTCTGTCTCACGGACGTCTGTTTTCATAATGTTTTTGGCGTGCTTTCCGTAAAGCGGATTATGACGGTTAAAAGCTGTCATTGAATCAAAAACATCATCCCACATGTCATCAAATAAATTTTCACCAAAAATGCTAGGCAACATAAGTCATTCCTCCATTCAAACCATTGATTTTACTCGTAGCTGTGGGGATTAACCTCGCGGTGGCGAGCTCTTGTTGCTTGCTTTTTATTTAATGAACTCTTCGGAGTTATCTCTCTTTCAAGTTCATCTTTATTATAGCACCAAAATTAGCACTGTCAACGCGCTGTCTCTTATACACATCTCCGAGCCCACGAGACGGACTCCTATCTCGTA
>URIN01000306.1 GCA_900547915.1 uncultured Clostridium sp.
TACACAAGGCTATTCGTCGGCAGCGTCAGATGTGTATAAGAGACAGAATATATTCAAGTTCCTCAGCCCAATCGAAAACAGAATTTACATAGCTCCTAATTACCTTGAAATTAGCATAGCTATTTGCCTTGGGAGTAAGTAGTGATAGTACAAGTTGTTTATTATTATTTGGGTATTCGATAGAATATTTACCCAGAATAGGTAAAATGTGTAGCCTGAATATATTTTCTGTTTGGAAAACTGTTACTTTTGTGGGTGGTTTTATTGTTGTTGTGGTTTGACCTGCTTTGTATGGTTCGAGCCAAATATCTTCATAAAATTTTTTGAATATGATTTCTCCTTTATTTTTATGTTTATATGGCTTTTTCCAGACTTAGCATTTTTAATGTCGATAGAAAGTTTTAATTCTACTTCTTTGGCTTCTCGTCTGGTTTTATATTTTCTTTCAAAAAGTTTACCTAAACCCAATTTTGCTTGAACATCTTCTGGAATGTAAAGTCGTAATTGATATGTTCCATTTTTTGTTTTCTTAATAGACATATTTACCTCCTTATGCGCTGATTTCTAATCTTGTCATCCATTGATTGATACTTTTCTTGTTGAAACGAATAGATTTTCCGATTCGGATATAGGGTAATCCCATTGCAATCCCAATATCAAGTGTATTATTAGAGATACCTAGGTAGTTGTAAGTCTGTTTTTTTGTTTAGAAAAGTGCTGTCAGCCCCAATATCCTCTTTAAAATGATGAATTTCATTTTTTATTAGTGTTGCAATCATTTGCTGAATTTCTTGAGTTTGTTCTTCTGGCAATTGTACTAGCATATATTATTCTCCTCTTAAAAATAAAAAAGAAGAGTAAAATACTCTCCTGCTGTTAAAAAGATTAATTCTTCTTATTTATTATTTTGTTGAAAAAAACTAGCAAAGCAACCCCGACCCCTGTCAATTGTTTGCCCTTATTACGACATGCATCACAAATTGGTATTGTTTTAGGTGATGAGATTGTTTTTTTACAAGTTTTACACTTCTTCGTTTTTAGTGTCATTTTTTTCTCCGTTTCGATTTTTGCTGTTTCGGTATTGCTTAAGTTAACGTTACTATCTTGGTGGAATTCAATTAATTTAGTATTTACATTAATAAATAAGTCAATATTGTTTTTTGAGTAGCTGTAATGATTATGAATTAATTCTAACAAACTTACTTTTGGGATACTATTATTCTTTATCCATTTTAATTCTTTTACATAAAGAAGTTTTTTTGCTAGTTCTTTCAAATAATTTGTTTTGTATGGAATATTTTGTTTAGAAACTAATTCCATCGAACCTTGAAAAGATAGTAGCCGATCATGGGCTATCCCCTCATTATTTAGTGTTAAATCGATATAAATTTGCATACCAACAATTTTAGTCATAATTTCTATGTCTTGAAGTAAAAAATCAGCATGCTTTTGTAAAGAGGCTTGACGGTATGTTGGTTGGCTGATTTTCTTAATAATTTCATCTCTATTTGAAATTATATCGGATTTAATAGCACTTACTGATTCTTCAAATAATGTATTTGCATCCTTTAGTGACTTAACTTTTTCTCTGAAATCTTTGCTATTGTTGGCTTCTATAACTTTTGTTCGAGCTGAAAAAAATGAAGCTAGTATACTATTGTTTCTTTCCCATCTAATCTGATAATCTTGATTTTCTTTGATATCTAACAGTAAGTTATAGATTTGTTTAAGTTGAGCTTGAGCGATTAAATCACTAGGAACTTGATTTTCGTTGTTATTGGTCATTTTCCTTAATGTCAAATCTTCAACACGATTCTTCTGATCGGTTGTGTCTACAATTACAGCCCTAAGATTTCCTTCTACTTTTCTAGATTCCCCAATTTTATAAGCGCCCTCTTGAAGTTTCGCTTTGGTGTCAGGAGATAGACTGTCAAAGTCAACCTCATATAGAGTAGCATTATTGAAATCTAGTATTTTAGTGTTAGGATTAAGATATTGGTTTGAAAAGTTGAATGGAGGGGTTCCTTTAGTATCAAATAAGTTTAAGATATCAAATGGGAAACTTTCTTTAATCATGTTGGGGAGAGCTTGTTCAAAAGGACTACTTATTTCAAAGATATCTGTTGTTTTGATATCTGTCTCATTTTTAAATAAATCAAAAGATTGTAAGTTTTTTTGATTGATTCTTCTTTTTGCTTTTCTGATTTAGCAACTTCGTTCATTAGATCACCTAGTCATTTTTGTATTAATTATTATATTTAGTATTGATTTT
>URIN01000307.1 GCA_900547915.1 uncultured Clostridium sp.
CCACTGGAACATCCAGACAGCCCGCAAAGCCTTTATTTATAGGCTTTTTCGCAATTTAGTCCGCTACTCAAACTCGTCTCACAGGAGTTTGATTTCTGTAATTTCAATAGCGTTTTCGCTACTTTTTATTGTTGTATTCGCCATATTAGCAGGCATAATTTTGACTGGCATAAAAATTGTACTCAAAATGTACTCATATATCAATCCAATAATTTATTCCGAAATACAGAAATTATCTCTCATTATTGCATTCGCTCCTGAATTCTTTTATCAGATTCTCAAATTCTGCTACAGACATTCTACTATACATTTTGCACCAATATTTCTTTTGAAAGAGCGTCACTTTATGCACTGAAAGTTTACATACTTTTATCACAAGCCAACGATGTCTTCTTTGAATTTTTTTATCTTTTGCTTCCTTAAATGACATCCTGACAAACAACACTTCATATTTTGAATAAAGTTCAAGTATGTATTCTAACGGTATAATTAGTATTAAATACACAATAGGAATCATAAAACTAATAAAAGTATTTAATGCATCCAGTTCTTTATATTCATGTATTCCAATCTTTATAGTCTCGTATAGTATCCAAAATCCTGCCACCGCAAGAACCATATCTAACAACTTATGTACTTTCTCATACTCCTCTTCGCGCTCTGCAATTACATTCATAATTACAATTATTGTTGTGATCGGAATAATTACCAATTCAACCCATATGTTGAAAGTAAATGTGCTAATAATAAATTCCAAAACAATCGTCAATTTCAAATTATCTTTTAAAACTTTTCTAATATATTCCTCATCTGCCTCTTTTGAAACAGCATTCATGCAGTATATCAAACCTGAAAAGACAAACCAAACTATAATATCTTTAATAAAAGCATTATCCCAAAACGGTAACTGATAAAATATTAAAGTTATACCCAAAACATAAAGGAAAATAATCCCCCAAAGTATTCTTAACTTCTTACCAAAGAATATTTTTACAACATTCCAAAATGCCTCTCTAATCTGTCTATGTACCATTGCATACACAAATAAAATAAATGCCCAGATCACAGTTGCCCATTCCCTAGTAGTTAAAATTTCCATATATCATTTACTCCCCAATCCGAAGTTTATTCCACTGTTATTTTTTTCAATATCGGCAAGTATCCTACATAATTCAATTATTATAGTTGCACTTACTTTAATTTGCTGTTGCAGCCATACACTCTGACTGTTATAATCAGTGCATGGGTGCTACCATACAACGGTAGGCGGTTAGTCCTTCAGCAGAGGGACTGTGACCCTCTGATTACATAGAAACCCGAACGGGAATCCACTGGAAAGGAGGGCTAAGCCAATGAGTATTGTAGATTTTATAGCAGTAGTGGGCTTCGGCTTAACCTGCTTTAGTATCGGATACACATTCGGTAAGGATAATCATAAACCACAAAAATAGCCGCCCCAGTCTGGTAAACTAAGCGGCAATTTTTGTCTAACTTTATATCGGACTAACCGTCTATCGGTAGCACTCTTTTTCTATAATCATATTATCACGCTTCCATAGAAATGTCAAAATTTTTCTTTGTTTTGAGAATCATCTGCGGCTTCGATAATCTGTATTGCCTTTTTCGCTTCATCACCTTCCACCAATACATCCACACCATACATACCAAATCTCGGTGCACCATGCATAGCGACGCTTGCACCCGCTTCCTGTGAAAAAGCAACAATTCCTTGTTCTTTTAAAAGTTCTATAATTCTTCCCGCTTCTACTATATCTTTAGCGTTGTAAATTTTTGTACTTCCTGTCTTTGTCGTTGAAATATCACTTTGCTCTCCATTAACTGAAACCAAAATATAATAAAGATCCATGCGAGGCGGTACAAAAATTATTTCCGGGCAAACCTGCCTTGCCTGCCACAATGCCATACCTGTTTTTACTCCGGCTCGCTTTGCAATATAATTCGCAGTCAGCACAATTCCATGTCTTGCCTCCGGATCGCCCCCAACTGCCATCGGCTTTCCGGCAAGTTCCGGATGATGCAGCATCTCAACACTTGCGTAAAAGCAATTCATATCTGAATGAAGAATTGTCCTGCTCATAACATTCACCTACCAGTCTAAAAATCGTAATAAAACTTCTTTGCTTCATATTGACTTTGTGAAGTTTTTGAATTATAATTTCTACTAACTTCACGAACATTTGTTTGTATTCTATACGTGATAATGAACTCTGTCAATAGTTTTTATAAAGTTGATGAAGTTACGAT
>URIN01000308.1 GCA_900547915.1 uncultured Clostridium sp.
TTCTGAACCTGAATACCAACAAACGGGCCGACAGCCATGCCTATTGATATAGTAAAGGCAAATCTGCTTATGCCTTCGGTTATTTTAGTCTTTGGCAAAACGTCTCCGGCAAGTGTCATTGTAGCAGAGCCGCAAACAGAATATACAGCGCCCATATAAAGACGTATAATGATAAGCGCCGCAAAAATTGGGAACACCAAAAAGGCAGGGAATGCCAGGCAGAACAGTGCCAAGAATATAATATAAACAATGTAGCGGTTAAAGTTGTCAAGCAGGTATCCCGCAATAGGTCTGAATAAAATTGTCGCAACAGACATTGCGGTAAGTACTATGCCTACTTTTGAACCGGTAATTCCTATTTCCTGGCAGTAGACCGGAATAATGGGAATGGAAGCATAAAATGCCGCAAGCACCAACAGGTTGGTAATAAAAAGCAGAATAAAATTTTTATTCCATATTTTATTTGG
The DNA here is from genome assembly GCA_900547915.1 of uncultured Clostridium sp. Taxonomy (GTDB): domain Bacteria; phylum Bacillota; class Clostridia; order Oscillospirales; family Acutalibacteraceae; genus Eubacterium_R. The sequence goes on from URIN01000308.1 coordinate 468, forward strand.
TTTTTCCATTTACATAAATCTCCTTTTCAAAAATATAGTTTGTAAAAAACAAATGGTGGCAATTGCCACCAAATAATATAGCACATATTTATCCTTTGGTCAATAGTTGGTTGCAAATGCCATCATTTTAGCTTATAATAAATCCATAAAGACAAGGAGGCTTTCACTATGCCGAATATAATGGACAGCCCGTTCAAATCTCTTTCAATTCTTTACAGAAAGTCACATATATGGCTGAATAACGACTGCGCGCAGTATGGACTTACCGCCGCTCAGGCTACAGTTATTCTTATAGTTTGCGATTTTAAAGAGCTTACACAGGATGATATTACAAAGAGGCTACGCCTTGATAAAAGCGTAATAGCAAAAACAGTTTCAAAATTGGAAGAGGCAGGATTTATGGAACGTGCCGCCAATGCAAAGGATAAAAGAACATATATTATTCGACCCACAGAAAAGGCGTGGCAGGCTTATCCGTTTGTAAAAGAGCAGATAGACAATTGTTTTAAACGTATGACACGCCAGATGACAGATGATGAGCGCAGTGAGTTTCAGCGGCTGCTTACTATGGCGGCAGAAGCGTCACTTGAGCCGGGAGACTGATATAATCAAAAAAAGATTTTGATTATAAACCTATTGACATTTATCTATGTGTTGAATATAATACATATAGATGTTTATCTATAAGAACGGAGGACGGTAATTGGACGCAAGGGAAACCGCTGTTATGTTTAAAGCGTTTTGCGATGAGAACAGGATAAAAATTTTGCAGCTTCTTTCCACAGGAGAAAAATGCGCGTGCAAATTGCTTGAAGAACTTGATGTTACTCAGCCAACTTTATCTCATCATATGAAAATATTGTGCGATTCCGGAATAGTTATCGGCCGCAAGGAAGGCAAATGGATGCATTATTCAATATCTCAGGAGGGTATAAAAAGCGCTTCTGAATGTTTACAAGAATTCGCGCAGACTGATTTTACGGATACTAAAAAGCCGTGCTGTTAAAAGTATGGGTATACTTTACGGCGCGGCTTGTTTATGAAACAATATATAGATATATGTAAATATATAAATGTTAATGACTTTTGGAGGATATTATGAATGGTTTGAACGAATGTTGGGATTTTATTCAAAACCAAATTCTGGGGATGAAATGGTTAAATGAACTTATTGGCAAATTGCTTGCTGCATGCGGTCTTGATATTGATTCGCGTATAGGAGGCAGTATACAGTTTTTTCTGTATGACACCGTTAAAATTATGGTGCTGCTTGGCTTCCTCATTCTGCTTATTTCCTATATTCAAAGCTTTTTTCCGCCTGAAAGAACGAAAAAGATTTTGGGCAGATTTCACGGAATCGGGGCAAATGTTATTGCGGCACTGCTTGGAACGGTAACACCGTTTTGTTCATGCTCGTCCATTCCGCTTTTTATTGGTTTCACAAGTGCCGGTCTGCCAATTGGTGTAACATTTTCATTCCTAATCTCTTCACCAATGGTGGATCTCGCATCTCTTATATTATTAATGAGCATCTTCGGATGGAAAGTTGCAGTTGTTTATGTGCTGCTCGGTCTTGTGATTGCCGTTGCAGGAGGTACTATGATAGAAAAACTTCATCTTGAAGACCAGGTTGAGGATTTTATAAGGAACGGTAAATCAATTGATGTGCCGCAGGAAAAGCTGTTCTTTAAGGATAGGATTAAATTTGCTTGGCAGCAGGTCGTTTCAACCGCAAAAAAAGTATTTCCCTATGTACCTGTCTCTTATACACATCTCCGAGCCCACGAGACGGACTCC
>URIN01000309.1 GCA_900547915.1 uncultured Clostridium sp.
TCTACACAAGGCTATTCGTCGGCAGCGTCAGATGTGTATAAGAGACAGACAGAGGACAGAGGAAAAAATATGGTTGAATTTGATGATTTGAGACTGAGGCTTCTTGAATCCGAAAAGCCTATAGAAAACTTAAAAGAAGCTCTTGCGATCGACCACGTAAAAAAGGAAATAGAAGAGCTTGAACAGCAGGCTGCTGCGCCCGGTTTCTGGGACAATGCTGAAGAAAGCCAGAGAATACTGAAAAAGACAGGTTCATTAAAAGCAAAGCTTGAAAGTTATGACAGCCTTAAAAGCGATTATGAAGACGCTCTTATGATGATTGAGCTTGCCAATGAGGAAAATGACGAAAGCATGATAGAGGACTGCCACAAATCTGTTGAGGATATTGAAAAACGAGTTGATGAACTCACTCTCACAACCCTTCTCAACGGTGAATATGACTCCAAAAACGCTTTGCTTACTTTCCACGCAGGCGCAGGCGGCACAGAAGCCATGGACTGGGCAGAAATGCTTTTCAGAATGTATAACCGCTGGGGTGAAAGGCACGGCTACAAAGTTTCCACTCTTGATTATCTTGACGGTGACGTTGCCGGTCTTAAAAGCGCAACAATACTTATTGAGGGTGAGAACGCATACGGCTATTTAAAGGGTGAAATGGGCATTCACCGTCTTGTACGTGTATCACCGTTTGACTCTTCAGGAAGGCGCCACACATCTTTCGCTTCGCTTGAAGTTATGCCGGAAATCGATGATGACGTAAACGTTGAGATCCGTGAGGAAGACATTAAAATGGATGTTTACAGAGCATCAGGCGCAGGCGGTCAGAAAGTAAACAAAACATCATCCGCAGTACGTCTTACACACATACCAACCGGTATTGTTGTATCCTGCCAAATAGAACGTTCACAGCATCAAAACAGAGAAGTTGCTATGAGAATGCTCAAATCAAAACTTGTTGAGATTAAAGAGCGTGAAAACCTTGAAAAAATCGAGGATATTAAGGGCGATCAAAAAGAAATCGCCTGGGGCAGCCAGATAAGATCATATGTATTCATGCCGTACACTATGGTAAAAGACCACAGAACAGGCTATGAAATGGGCAATATAACCGCTGTTATGGACGGTGACATTGACGGATTTATCAACGCATATTTAAAACAGAAAAGCGTTGAAGAAGCCGAAAAGAATTAAAAAAATTCCACTGTTAAGGAAACTCCTTCTGCAAAGAATAATTGCAGGAGGAGTTTTTTATGTTTAAAAAAAGATTTTTATTAAAGGCACTGCCTCTTGCCATTGCTCTTTGCACCGTGCTGAGTGCCTGCTCCGTTGAAGTAAACACGCCGGAAGAAGAAACAGTACCCGGCACAACGGCGCAAAATACTACAGATGTTGCTGACACAACGCTTCAGGCTTCAGAAGCAAACGGGAATAAACCGGACGTAGTGGACTACAGTGCAGAACCTGTAATATGGGGACCGGGAAATATCAAAGATCACGCAAGGCCGGCAGACCCCGAAAAGCTGCAAAACAAATACAGTGAAATGAGCGGACAGTGGCTGCTGCCGGAACAGAAAACGATTTGCCTTACATTTGACGAGGGCTATGAAAACGGCTACACCGGGCAAATTTTGGACACGTTAGCGGAAAAGAAAGTAAAGGCTATCTTTTTCTGCACCTATGATTATGTAAGGGACAATCCCGAACTCGTTCATCGTATGATAAACGAGGGGCACGTTCTGGCAAACCACAGTTACTCACATTACAACATGACCGAAGTTGACCTTGAAACAGCAGAAGAAGAAATAACTCTTATGCACGATTATGTTGAGGAAAATTTCAACTACTCAATGGGCTATTTTCGCTTCCCTGAGGGTGTTTTCAGCGAACAGACGCTGGCGCTTGCCGCCCAGTTAGGATACAGGAGCGTTTTCTGGAGTTTTGCGTATGAAGACTGGGATGCTGACAATCCGCCTGATGAAACAGCGGCATTTGAAAAGATAACTTCATCCACCCATGACGGTGAGATAATGCTGCTCCATGCAGTAAGCGCTACTAACGCTAATATTCTTGGCAATGTAATAGATAATATAAGAGAACAGGGCTATGAATTTACTGTTGAACTTTAAGTAAATGACCTTCTTTTCAGGCATCCGTTTTTCCAAAAGGAAAAACGGATTTTTATTTATATTTTAATGCGATTTTTTTGTTGAAAATTTTGTTAAATTTGCAAATTGCTATTGTGATATATTTTTATTT
>URIN01000310.1 GCA_900547915.1 uncultured Clostridium sp.
ATTTTGTATAATTATAACAATTTTTAAATACCCTGTCAATAGAGCAAAAATAAAAAAGCAGCCTTCCATAGACTGCTTTTTTATTTTAATTTAGTTCTCTTCTGTTACTGCGTTAAAAGCTTCTCTAACAGAACGCACTGGTATTATATCAGCTGATAATTTTAGGCTTTTTGAAAGACTTTTATAATTATGAAACGGTATAATGCATTTATCAAAACCAAGCCTTATCGATTCGGCTATTCTTTGCTCGCAATTATTTACAGCTCGAATCTCCCCTGCTAAACCTATCTCACCAAAAGCAATGATATTGTCTTTAACTACTATATCTTTTAATGATGATACAAGAGCCATTGCAACGGTAAGATCAGCTGCAGGTTCGTCAAGTCTCAATCCGCCTATAACATTAATATATGTATCCATAGAATTGAAATAATAACCGGCTCTTTTTTCAAGCACAGCAAGTATCATAGCCATTCGGTTATAGTCAAAACCTGTGCTCATTCTTCTAGGAGTTCCGAAACCGGTAGCGGTTACAAGTCCCTGAACCTCTGCAAGTATAGGTCTTGAGCCTTCCATTACACAGGCTACACACGTACCGCTTACGTTTTTTGGTCTTCCGGAGAGCATAAGTAGAGACGGATTTTCTACTTCTTGCAACCCGTTTTGCTTCATTTCAAAAACGCCAATTTCATTGGTTGAACCAAAACGATTTTTTATTCCTCTGAGTATTCTGTAAGAATAATTTCTTTCGCCTTCAAAATAAAGTACAGTGTCAACAATGTGCTCAAGTACTTTCGGTCCGGCTATGGCGCCATCTTTATTAACATGACCTACTACAAAAATCGGTATTTCAAGTGACTTGGCTAGATGCATAAGAATATTTGTGCATTCACGCACCTGAGTTATTGATCCTGCGGTAGAAGAAATCTCGTCATAAACCATAGTTTGAATTGAGTCAATAATAACTACATCAGGTTTTTCTGTTTTTATAGTTTCAACAATTATTCCTATATCAGTCTGAGCCAGTATTCCAAGGTTTTCTGTTGTAACACCAAGACGACCGGCTCTGAGTTTTATTTGACTTGCAGATTCCTCACCGCTGATATATAGAACGTTTTTTGTTTTGCCTAGATGCTCACATATCTGAAGAAGTATCGTTGATTTCCCTATACCCGGGTCACCGCTGAGAAGAACAAGGCTTCCTATAACTATTCCGCCGCCAAGTACTCTGTCAAATTCAGCAACACCGGTAGAAATTCTGCGTTCAACATCTCCGTTGATATCTTTAAGACGCATTACTTTTGCTGAAAAAGTGCTGTTTCCTTTACTTTTTATACGCTCAGTTGCCACACTTATTTGTTGCTCATTCATTGTATTCCATTCACCGCAGCTAGGGCATTTTCCATACCATTTCGCACTTTCATAGCCACACTCTGAACATACATATAGAGATTTTGACTTAGCCATTTATCTGCCTTTCTATTTAATATCCTTCGTTGATATATTGAGTAATACCTAATGTAATTGTGCAGGCAATCCTTTTTCTGTAAGCTGAAGATTTAAGATTTGCAACCTCCTGTGGATTGCTCATAAATCCGCATTCAACCATTACAGACGGCACCTGCGCTTTGTATAAAATATAATAGCTTTCATCTGACTGTTTATTGCTTCTTGTGTTTTCAGGCTGTATGAACATTTTTGTGTTATTTAAAATATTATCCGCTAATTTTTTGCTTGAATCAACATTACCTGTATACCACACCTGCATTCCCCATTCATTTGCATCGTTAAAAAAATTTTGATGAATGGAAACAAGTACTGCGTTATCTATGCTGTTAACGTAATCAAGTCGGTTATACAAATCCGATCTGCTTCTGTCTTCACCGTTAGGGTAAAATTCTTCATCACTGTTTCTAATAAGCTTGCAGTCTATTCCGCATATATTGAGAAAGTCATATAGGTTAAGTGCGATTTGAAGATTTATATCTTTTTCTGTGGTTCCGTCAGCTGCAGATGTTCCTGCATCAACACCGCCATGACCTGCGTCAATAACAATACACCTTTTGCCTGTATGAGTTTCGTAATTGACAGTTTTATTATCTGTAAATATGTCATTTAGGCACAAGCAAGAAGCAAAAGTAAAAATCAAAACAAGTAAAATTATAAGTGATTTTTTCATAATACCACCAATAATTTCTATGCACAATTACTGTCTCTTATACACATCTCCGAGCCCACGAGACG
>URIN01000311.1 GCA_900547915.1 uncultured Clostridium sp.
ATATAGTGCTGCCCGGGAGTTACGGGGACTTTGTCCTTCGTAATATCATATCCCTCTTCCATGCACGCCTCAAATATGTTCGGGAATCTTTTTTGCGCTTGTTCGCTTGTCATTGTCGGCAGAGTAATGTAAACATGGTCTGTGCCGAATTTTTCCATTTCCCTGCATATAGCTTCGGTTACAACATCTCTTGGCTGAAGCTCATCCGTAAATCTCTCGCCTTTCTCATTGAGAAGAACGGCACCCTCGCCGCGCACGCTTTCGCTTATCAGAAAACGCCTGCCGCTTTTTTTGCTGTAAAGAGTGGTGGGGTGTATCTGTATGTAATTAATGTCTTTGAGTTTGATTGAGTGCTTAAGTGCAAGCGCAAATGAATCACCTGTAATGTGGGGGAAATTGGTGGAGTTCTTAAACAGTCCTCCAATTCCGCCTGTTGCAAGGATAATATCTTTTGCAAGAATAGCCGCGCGTTCACCGTATGCGTCTTCACACACAATGCCATAGCAGGTGTTGTCCTTTTCAACAAGGTCTATCATTGTTGTCTGAGTAACGAATGTTATATTTTTGCGCTTTTTGGCTATTGAAAGCAGTGTTGCGGTTATTTCTTTACCCGTTTCATCCTTGTGGTGCAGGATTCTGTTGCGTCTGTGAGCACCCTCTCGTGTGTAATCATAAGAACCGTCACTGCCTGTGTCAAACTGCACCCCGAGCTCTATAAGCGTGTTTATTACATCGGGTGATGACTCTATCATTACCTTAACGCTCTCGGGGTTGTTTTCATAGTGACCCGCTTTCATCGTGTCTTCAAAATAGCAGTCAAAATCTTCTATGTTTTTTAAAACGCAAACTCCGCCTTGAGCAAGATAAGAGTCGCATTCTTTAAGATCTTCTTTTGTTATTACAAGAGCCTTTTTGTTTTCGGGCAGGCAAAGCGCGGCAAATAACCCCGCAACGCCGCTTCCGACTATAACAACATCAGTTCTAACAAATTCCCTTTTCATAACCGATTGCCGGCGTGCGCCGTATTCTCCCTCTGTTCTTAATAATTTATTATCTACTATATAATTAATTTGGCGCAAAGTCAAGAAAATATCGGCTTGAATTGATTAAAATTAAAACGGTTGTCCGTATATTTGTGTTGAAAGGCAATTCAAATTCTGTTAATATAAAATTAATTTAAAGGCGTTGATTTCATTCTTTTTCGGCTGTTTTTGACATAATTTTGACTTTGAACAAACTAAATCTTGAAAAACGGGGTTTATATTATGGGCGTCAATGTTTACGATTTTGATAATACGATATATGACGGCGAAACGCTTGTAGACTTTGTGCTGTACTTCGTTCGCAGAGATGTAAAAATATGGAAATATATGCCCAAACTTGTGATTATTGCACTAAAGGATATGTTTCATCTTTTTACGGTTGAGGACGCGGTAGAAGCATATGCTTCCTTTTTGGAAGGCTACTATGTTAACGCCGGTGATATTTCGGGCGCCGTGGTGGATTTCTGGAATAAGAATGAAAAAAAGATAAAGCCGTGGTACAACGAAGTGCGCAAAGACAGCGATATTATCGTATCAGGCACAACGGATTTTATCCTTGATGAGATAATGAAAAGAATGGGCATAAAAAATTATGTTGGTTCAAGCATTGATAAAAAAACGGGTAAATTCGTCCGCCTGTGCTTTCTTGAAAACAAAGTAAAGATATTCAATGAACTTTATCCCGGCACACATATAGATAATTTCTATACAGACAGCATGAATGATAAAGCCATGATGGATATAGCTGATAATGTGTATCTTGTAAAGAAAAACAAAATCGTCAAGATAAAATAATAATACAGGGGGAGAACTGATGGGGAAATCTATTGTAAAAGACTTTCTGGACAGTAAAATCATCAAAACCGATGTAGGCGAGGATACTTACCTGACCTGGCGAGAAACGCTCTCTTATGCGGTCGGCAGAGGTGCGCAGGGTATGAATACGAGCATGACCTCGTCAAAATACATCAACTTCTTTTTAACAAACGTTCTGTTTAAAAAATTAAAAAATCCTATGGGTACCGCTTCGCAGATACGCCTTTTCTGCGGTATTTTCGACGCTATCAATGACCCGATAATGGGTGTTATTGTTGACAAAACAAGAACAAAAGACGGTCAGATGCGTCCTTACATAAAGTGGGCACCTATTTTTGTATCAATTGTAATGATACTTTTCTTCATAGGCAGTGCTGATGC
>URIN01000312.1 GCA_900547915.1 uncultured Clostridium sp.
GATAGGAGTCCGTCTCGTGGGCTCGGAGATGTGTATAAGAGACAGGTCATATATATAATAAGTAATAGTTTGCTCTTTCTTTTTAGAGCAGTTATAAAAAATTTGGTGTGAGCTGGCAAATCTGATATGTTTATGTGTTTAGCTGCGTTGATAACTTCTTGATTTAAAAATAACATTCTGATAGTAACTGCGAAATGTTTTGCAACAACTTCGTTTCTCAACAAAAAGTTTGCAAGATAAATTAAATAATAATCTTGCTGTTTTCCTAGATCAATACCAGCTTCATGGCATTTTTCCTTAATTCGTTCATAAGGTAAAAAAATTATCTCCTTTAAATTTTCATCATAGGATTTTGTCATGCTTTCAGGATTTCGAATGTAATGATAGCATGGCTTTTTTATTGTTGCCACCGATTTTGAGTCAAGCAGACATGGATATGTAAAGGCTGCGTCTTCTCCCATTTTTATTCTGCCGTCTACAAGAGGCAGATTTTTTTTAATGATTTCTTTTTTATATACTTTACTCCAGCAGCAGGGGTTTATCCCGAATTTATAGTACATACCGCTGAAAAGCATTTTAGGATAAATAAATTTTTCTAAAGCGATTTTATCATAATATTCCTTATCAAACAGCTGCTTACTGTTAGTAAGTTTTCCGTCATCATCGTAATAAAAATCGCTTAATACCATATCTGGTGAATATTTTTTTATCATATCGGCAAAAAGCTGATACATTTCAGGTTCTATCCAGTCGTCACCGTCAACAAACCCTATATATTCTCCATGTGCAATTTCAAGTCCTGATTTGCGGGCGTTTATCAACCCTCCGTTTTGTTTGTGTATAACATGTATTCGATTATCTATTTCTGCGTAGCTGTCGCATATTTTAGGACAATTATCGGGTGAGCCGTCATCAACCAAGATGATTTCTATATCTTTATAAGTCTGATTTATAATGCTTTCAATACATTTTTTAATATATTTTTCAGATTTATAAACAGGAACGATTATGCTTATCATTTGTTACACCCCGGAGTTGTAAATATCATCAAGTTTTTCGGCAACTTTTTCTATGTCATAGTTTTTGGTAAGTTCGCTTATGTCAACACTGTTTCTGTCAATATTTAAAAGTTCAAATGCTCGTTTGCTCCATTTATAAGCGCTTTCTTCAAGCGGCATAAAATCAACATTACTGTTGTATTTGACTTCTGTTGTTACTTCGTCTGAAATTAGGCAGGGAAGTTTACTGGCCTGTGCTTCAATAAGTGAAACAGGTAAACCTTCGTTTAATGACGGAAATATCATTATATCAAATGCCTGCAACAGTTCTGCCACATCTGTTCGCTGGCCGAGCATAAATACTTTGTCCTCAACTCCAAGTTCACGCGATTTTTCTTTTATTATATCTCCGTCAACTATTTCTCCCGCAAGTATTAATTTAAGATTTGGATTTGATTTCAGCATTTCTGCAAATATTTCAACAAGGAAAACTTGATTTTTAATTCTGTATATCGTGCCGATATGGCCCACAAGTATTTCATCTTTACTTATTGAAAGTTCGGCACGTTTTTTTGCGCGCGTATCATTGCTTAATGCGTAGCGCTCAATTTCTATGCCGTTTGCAAGGAAGGTTCCGTCTGCGGCATATTCTTTTTTGCCGTACATATAGTTCCCGGCAGCTGTTGAGCAGGCAAGCTTGTCTGTTGCAAACATGTTAATAAATTTTCTCATAAAAGCACGGTAAATTTTAAAAGGCAGTGTTTCTTTTCTGTTCCACTTTGTGGCGTGGGAATGTGAAACACGTTTTTTTATTCCGCTCATTTTTGCTGCAAGCATTATAATGCCGTTGTAAAACATAACGTGGGAATGAACAATATCATATTTTCCTGCTCTCATTACACGCAATGCGTCTTGATATTGCTGAATATAATTCTTAGCTGTGTGGGGCCTTACAATAACTTTCGAGTTGCTTTTATTGATTATTTCAATTAATTCTTCGTCCTGCTTTGATTCAACTTTCTGTAGATAATAAGTGAATTCATACTTATCTTGATCGATATGAGAAGAAAAATTTACTGCTGCAACTTCTACTCCGCCACGGCGAAGCTGTTGAATCACAATTAAAACTTTCTTTTTCAATATTTACTACCCCATTAATGTTTTAAACAAATTTTAATTAGTTCTACGGTTTTAGATCTGTATCTTATACACATCTCCGAGCCCACGAGACGGACTCCTA
>URIN01000313.1 GCA_900547915.1 uncultured Clostridium sp.
GATATAGGAGTCCTTCTCGTGGGCTCGGAGATGTGTATAAGAGACAGACTTTTTCCGTATATATATTAAAATTGCTGATGTCTTGGAGATAACTTTAGTAATGGTATTGACTAGTTATTTTTTATGAAAAAATAAAATTTGTAGAATAAATTTGTAAGATTAAGCGAATATGAGAGGAGCTTTTATGAGTAATCAATCATGGGTGTTTTGCCCTATTTGTAACAATAAGACACGAACCAAAATACGGAACGATACAGAATTGATAAATTTTCCGTTATTCTGTCCGAAGTGCAAGCGGGAAACATTGATTAAAGCAAAGTATCTGAAAGTAACAGTTATTGATAATCGAGATAAACTAAATATTGTATGAAACGGAGATGCTAATTTTGGATTATAAGGAAACGGATTTGAATTTTTTATATGATGATTTATCAAGAGAATACGGGAAAAAACAAGCTGAGTTGCTTTATTCTTTAATGTGTCAAAAATATACCGACCTATGTAAATATGAAATAAGATTTGAAAATGACGAGATGAACGAGCATATTTTTAACAGAATACTACCAACAATAGGTGTATATATAACCCTCATAGAAAACGGTTTTACCAAAGAAAAAGCACTTGCGGTTGCTCATGAAGAAATACAACGCAATGCTAACTATAAAGCAAAAGAAAATACCAAGCTTACAAAAATGCCTTTTACATATAGTTTGTTCAAGATGTTTGCTAAATCACACATGAAGAAAAAATATCCAATAGAAGGTTTTACGGTGAAATGGAGAAGATATGATTACAAAGAAATCCATTTTGACATAGTTCGCTGTATTTATAAAGAAATGTGTGAAAAATATTGTTGTCCCGAATTGTGCACGGTGTTTTGCCAGAGTGATGTAACTGCCTTTGCAGGATATAAACCCAAAATTAGATTTGAAAGGTTAGGAACAATCGGGGAAGGCGCTAATTGTTGCGATTTCCATTTTATTCGCGGAAAGTAAAAAAATACAAATCATCAAAGAGCCAGACGCAAAGACGCAGAGCCGATAATTTGTAAGTTATTGTAACTTATAGATTGTCGGCTCTTATTTGTTACCTGCGGAGCAGATCAACAAATAAATGTTGAAGAATCTGTATAGAAAAACAGAGAAAATAAGAAGCAAATCACTTCTTATCCTCTCTGCTGTTCAAGATACCGTCAATCGTACCTTGAATGATTTTTAATTCGTTATCAGTCAATAAATCAAGTGACGAATCTATCTGACGGCGGGCTGTATTTTTTTCAACATTCTTCGCTGGATAGAAATACTCGTCAACAGATATATTGAACATGGTAACTAAATCATGGAATAACTGAAAGCTAGGGTGTTTTCCGATATTTTCAATATCTGCGAGATGACGTTCTCCGTAAAAGACCTTATCACCTAAATCATTTCTGGAAAGCCCTGCTTTTTCTCTGGCTTCTCTGATTGCCAGTCCTAAAGGACGAAAATCAAAGCTGTGAGTATCTTTCTTTTTTCTCATTTTTAATCACCTAGCATGAGTTTATACTTCATGTTATGTGATTAGAATGTGTTAAAAACTCATATTATATGCACTGTAAATTCAAGTAAAAATATTACCTCGTTCGGTAAATAAAAAAAACCGTTCTGTGGGTAATCTCTTTTATAATGTCCAAAAATATAGGGACGGTTTTGGTATAACCAGAGCTGTCCTTTTTCTATTTTCACAGGCTTGCTCTGGTCAAGGAGCAATTTGTGATTCTAAGTAAAACAGGCAGTCTATACCGACAACCGAATTTATTTCCTCTTTTTCTTAGTATATCATCAGCCCTTGAACATGAATTAAAAACTCATATATCAGGTGTTTTAAAAACAGTCTATTTGTTATTGGTGCAAATAGGCTGTTTTCATATTTTCAAAAAGTTTTTCAATTCTGCAACAAATCACACCCTGCCGTACAGATATGGTGCGGAAAGAGGGATACATACTTTTCACTTCATAGCGAAAGGGGGTGTGATTTTGAAACCATCAGACTTCCAAAAAACAATACAGTGTCAGTTTGACTGTAAGCTCAAAAAGGTTGTGAAAGGCATTGTCCGTAACTACCGCAAGGAATTAGCTAGACGACAGGCAAAGGAAGTATCCTTTTGTGAGCTTCCAGAGATTGTTGTTGAGAAATTGATTGTATGGGACGATTACGAAAGTGAATATACAACATTCGATGTATGCGGTACAGAAATCC
>URIN01000314.1 GCA_900547915.1 uncultured Clostridium sp.
AACCCACATCGCCCATTATGAGTATCTCCTCAAGCTCATCGTAAAGCTCATCGGTTATCTGCTCATAATTTTCAACGACCTCGTTTATCTGAGCGGTCATGCCCTGCTCTCTTGTTTTTCTGAGGCCCTTTCTGAATTTATCAAACAATCCCATATTTAAAACGCCTTTCTTTATCGGTAACGCCGTTATGCTTCAAGTCCCATTTTAGCGGCAAGCTCCGCGGACTGCAGTTCAAGCAGCTTTGAAACGCCTTTTTCCTGCATTGTTACACCGTAAAGGACATCCGCCTCTTCCATGGTGCCGCGCCTGTGGGTGATTGAAATGAACTGCGTTTTATCGGTCATTTTACGCATATACTTTGCAAAGCGCTCTACGTTTACATCATCAAGCGCCGCCTCAACCTCGTCATAAATACAAAACGGAGACGGGGTTACACGCAGCACGCTGAAAAGCAGTGCAAGAGCTGCAAGTGATTTTTCACCACCGGAAAACAGATTAATATTCTGAACTGATTTTCCGGGCGGCTGTATCTTAATCTCTATCGGGCTTTCAAGGCAGTTGTCGGGCTCATCAAGTATTATCTCGCCCTTGCCGCCTCCGAAGAAATCCGCAAAACACTTTTTGAACTCATCGTTTATGCGATTAAACTGTGTCATAAACTTCTCACTCATTGAAGACGTGAGGTCATCTATTATCTTGCTGAGTTCGGATTTTGACTTTTCAATATCGTCTATTTGACCTTTAAGGAATTCGTATCTTTCGGATACTTCTTTATATTCCTCAATTGCTCCAACATTGATTGAGCCGAGCTTTTTGATTGCTACTTTTATTTCGTGAAGGCGTTTTTTAGCCTCTTCCATATTCTCTATCTGAATGTTGAGCGCTTCAGCCTCTCGCCTTGTAAGTTCATACTGCTCAAAGAGCATATCGTTAAGCTCATCATACTCTTTGCGCATTGCTATCTTGCGTTCGTCAAGGCGGACCATTTCAGCGGAAAGTTTTTCTCTTTCCTGCCCCTTAGCTTTTTCAAGAGTGCGAAGATCGGCAGAACGTTTATCAAGCTCATTTCTCTTTTCTATAAGGGAATCTATCTCATTTGCAGAGCCTGCGGATTTTTCTCTGAGGCTCTGAGCCTCTGCCATTATTTTTTCTATCTGAGACTTGAGTTCCTCGCTTTTAGCATTGATAAGCTCTATTTCGTTTTCAATTTCAGAAACACGGTTTGACTGCGTTGATTTTCTGAGTTCGAGTTCCTCAATAGAAAGATTTGCCGCCTGTGAGTCCTTGGCAAGTGTTACAAGTTCAAGGTTGATCTCCTCAGCCTTTTTGCGTAATTCTTCTCTCTTTTCCTGAGTGCCCTTTGCATCGCCTGAAACGCGCTCTATTTCACTTTCGGTATTATCTATCTGAGTCTGAATTTCGGCAGCGCCTGCCTGAGCCTCTTCATAATCCTTTTTAAACATTGCTATCCTGCTGCCGGCGTTTTCTTTTTCCGACACAAGATCGGCAAGTCTGCTGTTTAAGGTATTGAGTTTATCACCTATAAGTTTGTCCTCGCCCTCGGCACGGATAAGATCCTCTTTTGCGGTCATAAGGTCTGCCTGAGCAGCCTGCATCTGAGCAGCAAATCTGTTTGCCTCCTCAAAAGCGGCTTTGTAATCAGCAGAAAGCTTCTGCTCCTCTGCCTCAAGTTCCTTAGCCTGAGAAATCAGTTCTTCAATCATGTTTGAACGGGAAAGTATGCCGGCGCCCTTTGCGCGGCTGCCGCCCGTCATGGAACCGCCGGGGTTTATTACCTGACCGTCAAGAGTAACTATCTTGAAACGGTTTTTATACTCCTTGGCAATCCCGATTGCGCTGTCCATATCATCTGCTATGACAACACGTGAAAGCAGGTTGCTGATTATCTGTTTGTATTTGGCATCACACTCAACAAGGTCACTTGCCACAGCAACAAAGCCGAGGTTATCATCAAGACCTTTTTCATCAAGCGTTCTGCCTTTTATATTTGATATCGGCAGGAATGTGGCTCTGCCGAGATTATTTGATTTAAGATAATTAATTGCTCTTTTTGCGTCTGCCTCAGTAGAAGTAACAACATTCTGCATAGCGGCACCGAGTGCCACCTCAACAGCCGTTGAATACTCATTTTCAACCTGAATAAGCTGAGAAAGGACACCGTGTATTCCGCCGAGAGCACCTGACTGTGAACGTCGCACAACAGCCTTTACT
>URIN01000315.1 GCA_900547915.1 uncultured Clostridium sp.
GAGATAGCATGATACTCAGAAATAAGCGGATCGTCAAGTTCATCGCACTTATATGAGAACTCGATTGACGGTGCAACGAAATCCATGCCTTCTTCAAGGCCAAGTCTCTTGCAGATAGAGCCTGCTGCACGGTTGCGGATTATAACCTCAAGAGGAATAATCTTTACCTTTTTAACAGCTGTTTCTCTGTCTGAAAGTTCCTCAACAAAATGAGTCGGAACTCCGTGCTTTTCAAGAAGCTGCATAAGGAGGTTGGACATCTTGTTGTTAACAACGCCCTTACCTACGATAGTGCCCTTCTTTTTGCCGTTGAAAGCAGTGGCATCATCCTTGTAATCCACGATAACGATATCGGGATCTTCGGTAGCCCAAACTTTCTTTGCTTTGCCCTCATAAAGCTGCTCTGTCTTAGTCATTTATTTATCCTCCAAACTTCTAAAAAATACTTAATTATTTGCCGTATACTCTTTTAATTCTGTCTACGGCTTCAAGTGTCTTTTCATAGTTGCCGAAACCTGTTAAGCGAAGATATCCCTCACCGCACTTGCCGAAGCCTGAGCCTGGTGTGCCGACAACCTGGCACTTGTCAAGAAGATCGTCAAAGAACTCCCATGAAGTCATTCCCTCAGGAACACGCAGCCATACATACGGTGAATTTACTGCACCGTAACATGTGAAACCTGCCTCGGTGAGACCGTCAAATATGGTCTTTGCGTTTCTCTGATAGTATGCGATTGTTTCTTTTGTCTGCTTCTGGCCCTCTTCACTGTATACAGCCTCAGCAGCACGCTGGGTAACGTAGCTGACGCCGTTGAACTTAGTTGCCTGGCGGCGGCCCCACAGTGAATTAAGGCTGATACCGCCGAATTCAAGAGCCTTAGGTACTACTGTGTAACCACAGCGCACACCTGTAAAGCCGGCTGTCTTTGAAAATGAGCGGAATTCAATAGCGCAGTTTTTTGCGCCTTCTACCTCATATATTGATTTTACTGAGCCGTCTGTTACAAACGCCTCATAAGCTGAATCATAAAGAATAAGTGAGCCGTGCTCATTTGCGTAATCAACCCATACCTTGAGCTGTTCTGCACTTGCGGCAACGCCGATCGGGTTGTTGGGGAAGCAAAGATAAATAATATCAGGAACTTCCTCCGGAAGCTGAGGCATGAAACCGTTTTCAGCTGTACAAGGCATATAAATTATATCAGTTCTGCCGCTCATAACGTTTGAATCGTAATAAACGGGGTAAACGGGATCACAAATAGCGATTTTGTTTCCATCGCCGAAAATATCACCTATATTGCCGCAGTCTGATTTAGCGCCGTCTGAAACAAATATCTCGTCCTTTTCAATATCAAGGCCTCTGTCTGCATAATCGTGCTTATGAATAGCATCAACGAGGAAATCATAGCCATGCTCTGGCGGATAACCGCGGAATGTTTCCTCATTAGCCATTTCATCAACAGCCTTGTGCATTGCCTCAATAACAGCGGGTGCAAGCGGCTTTGTTACATCGCCGATTGAAAGGCGGATAACTTCCTTATCCGGATTGGCCTGCTGATATTCTTTCTGCTTTTTCGCAACTGTAGAAAACAGATACGAACTTTCAAGCTTTAAGAAATTTTCATTTGCTTTCATATTTTAAACCTCCTGATTTTCTGCAAATCAATATCGCCTGTAAAGACGTATTCGGCGGGTCCTGTCATAAACACAGGATCATTTTCGCCGCCGTTCCAGCTTATTTTAAGATCTCCGCCGATAAGATGAACTGTTACATCTTTATCTGTGAAACCGCACAGCTGTGCAGCTACGCCTGAAGCGCAGGAACCTGTGCCGCAGGCAAGAGTTTCTCCCGTGCCGCGCTCCCATACTCGCATTTCGATCTCATTTTTGTTTATGATTTTAACAAATTCGGCATTTACGCGGTTAGGAAACATTTTATTGTTTTCAAAAAGCGGACCGTATTTTTCAAGTTCAAACACCCTGGGGCTTTCGTCAATTATCATAACTGCGTGGGGGTTTCCCATAGAAACACAGGTCATATTAAAATCCCTGCCACCCACATTCACGGGTTTGTTTATAACTTTCTGTGTATCAGCAACCACGGGCACATCAGCCGCATTTATGATAGGCGCGCCCATATTTACACGTGCGCCCTTTACCTCAGAGCCGCTTAAGATAAGCTCGATATTTTTTACCTTTCCCATTGATTCAACGGTGAAATC
>URIN01000316.1 GCA_900547915.1 uncultured Clostridium sp.
GTATTATATCATAAAATAAGGAAATTAGATTAAGAAAGGTCTGCTTATGAAAATCACCGAAAAGAAAAACGGCATATTTGTGCTTGAAACCGAAAATTATCAATATGTGCTGGGCGCAGGCGAATTAGGTGTTTATCACCTGCATTGGGGAAGCCCCTGCCCTCAGGAAGATTTCGAAATAACAGAACTTGAAGAACAAAACTCAAATCATGCGGCGCTTGATTTCATTCCTACGGAATACGCCCCGTTCGGCGGCACGATTTACAGAGAGTGTGCGCTCAAATGTATGTTTGCCGATGGATGCAGGGATACTGTTCTCAAATATGAAAAAAGCAATATCACAGATGACACACTCGAAATATATCTGCGTGACGACAAATACGGACTGAGTGTTTCTCTTGTTTACAGACTTTTTGAAGAAAACGATATTATAGAGAGATATACTGTTATCAGAAATCAGTCTGAAGACAAAATAATTCTTGAAAAAGCGGCAAGTGCTGAAATAAACCTGCCCGGACAACGTGCTTACACTATTATAAGTTCAAACGGCTCATGGGGAGGAGAATTTCAAAAATCAGAACAAACACTTGAAAACGGCACTCTTTCATTTGAAAGCAGAAAGGGTACAACAGGACACCATCACCTGCCTGCTTTGATTGCCGCTCAGAAGCCTGACGAGGAAAACGGAGAAGTATATTTTGCCGTGCTTGAATGGGACGGAAACTTTAAGATCTCTGCAGAAAGGGATTTCACGGGAAGAACCAGCGCTGTGATAGGGCTTAACGACTTCGATTTTTCACAGACGATTGAGAGCGGTGAAGAGTTCAGAACTCCGTCTGTTTTCTGCGGTATCGCACGCGGACTCGGAAACATGAGCAGGATGATGAACAGATTTGCCGTAAGGCATATTCTGCCTGAAAACTTTGCAAATGAGAGTCTGCCCGTACTTTACAACAGCTGGGAAGCAACGGAATTCAACGTCAGCGAAAAAGGCCAGCTTGAACTTGCCAAAACAGCCGCGGAAATAGGCTGCGAACTTTTTGTTATGGATGACGGATGGTTTTCTACAAGACTGTCCGACAAAGCAGGCCTGGGCGACTGGGAAGTAAACAGGGACAAATTTCCGAACGGATTAAAGCCTCTTATTGACGGTGTAAATGCCCTCGGAATGGATTTTGGAATATGGGTAGAACCCGAAATGGTAAATCCGCGCTCAGAACTTTATGAAAAACATCCCGACTGGACCTACAATTACAAAACACGCACTCCAAGTCTGCTCAGGCATCAGCTTGTGCTGAACATGACAAAACCTGAAGTAAAGGAATATGTGTTTGGATTTCTTGACAAACTTCTGAGCGAAAATAACATAAAATACATAAAATGGGATATGAACAGACCGTTTTCAGAAACTGGAGCAGACAACCTTAAAGACAGCAAGGAACTGTGGTACAGACATTCTGAGGCAGTTTTTGATATTGTTGACCGCCTTAAGAAAAAGCATAAAGATGTACAATTTGAGGCATGCGCAAGCGGCGGCGGACGTACTGACCTTGGCTCATTGAGCCATTTCGATATGGTGTGGCCAAGTGACAATACAGACCCTGTTGACAGACTTGATATTCAGCAAGGTTACAGCCTGCTTTACCCCATAAAGTGCATGCGCGCGTGGGTAACGGACACAAATAAAAAAGCGCGCCCCGTTTCAATGGCATTCAGATTTGCAGTATCTATGCAGGGAGCTCTATCAGTGGGCGCAGACCTCACAAAACTGAGCAAAGAGGAAATTGAGGACTGCAAAAAATATATTGCGCTTTACAAAAAGATACGCCGCACGGTTCAGTTCGGCGACCTTTACAGAATAATGAACTATGCTGAAGATAAGATCTATTTCAACGGCTATGTGAATGATGACAAATCTCAGGCAGTATACTTTGCCTGCACAGGCGCAAATTCATTTTTCGGCAACAGATTTGTCAATCTAAAATTCAAAGGACTTGACGAAAATGCCGTATATACAGCAAAATCAGAATTCAGGAGTTTCAAAAAGAGCGGCGCATATCTTATGAACAAAGGTATTGATGTTATATATTACAAACCGCTTGAATCCGAGATTTTTCTGCTTGAAAAAGAATAAATAAAACAAAAGATCCCGTGCAGAACGAAAGTCCGCACGGGATTTATTTTTTTCAATATCAGTATTTCTTAAGCTTATC
>URIN01000317.1 GCA_900547915.1 uncultured Clostridium sp.
CTAAAATTACATAGATATCCTGACAGATAAATTCATTGCGGCAAATATAAAACTTTGAGCAAATGGTGAAAGATATGAAATTCAGTAAAAAAATATTATCGGCACTGCTTATACTGACACTCGCCCTCTCATTTTCGGCATGCAATGAAAAAGCAATTAATAACGGCAGCACAAATCCAACGGAAGAAGAACAGCAGAGCAAAGCGAATACGCCTAATTACGGACTGTCAGCGGGATTTTCTGAAGGTGATAATCTTTTGCTGACTTATAACGGAAAGCCGCTCTCATTTGAATACAGTCTTTATAACCCGGAAGCTTCAGCCGAATGGGGCATTGAGGTGTATGTTGACGGAATTTTGCAAAATATAACCGTTTATTCCGAAAACACATCAGTTGCTCAAAATACGAATATGTATGTTACGAATCTTGAAAACGGCGAACGCAAAATAATAAGAATAGAATTTATGCCAAATACAGGAAAAGCCGGCGAAACGCTGGAGCTTAACGTATGCTCTTTTCTTAATCCCGATTATATGATAGACGGCACTGACTATACAAGCTTTTTGCCGTTTCACAGGCTTAGTCCGGGTTACACGATGAAGATACAGATGAACAAAGACGCACAAAACCCTGTAAAAGTGGCTGAATTTAACGGCAGATACGAAGAAGTGCCACAGGAGATAATAGACAGTTTCAATTCGATAAACAGCAGTAACGAAATTGAAAACGTCTATGACCGCCAGCAGATTTTTGACATTTGCAAATCGGACGAAAATGAAAGTGTAATAAACCTCAGCGGCAAAAGAGACACGCTTGAGGTTTTCGGTTACGGAAAACCCGGAACATACAGAATTTCTGTATACATCAACAATCAAATAATAAAAGCCTTTGACGGTGAATACTACTGCGATGCCGAGGTTAAGGAAAATCAGAAATTTTTAATAGAGATTCCCGTTGAGGTTGAAAACGAAAAAAACCACATTTATATTGTAGTACTTGAACTCGGAGACGACAGTGACGTAACAAACAATTACATTAAATCAAACACAAAACTTCTGCTGGTAAATTAATATTATGAAAAAAACTTATATATTTTTAATACTGCTTATAATCACAGTATTTTTCTGCGGCTGCTCTTTATCTGAAAAAGAGCCCACAGAAGGGACAACATTTGCTCAAAGTGAAGAAGAAAACAGTGCTTATTCACAAAACAAGGCATATATCGAAAGCTGTTACCCACAAAGCATTTTTGCAGACAACAACACTGTTACCTCTTTGATGTATGACGAAAACACGCAAAAGATAATACTTTCACGAATAAACAACGATACCGCAGTTTATATTGATGATGATTTCTCCGTAACATGCAAAACTGAGCAGACAGACAGTGCAACAGCCGTGATAGATTTCGGCAAAAATAAAACGGTAAGGCTCTATAATAACAACGATTTAGCAAAAACAGGCGAATATGATTTATTGCCTTATTATGAAAATTCAGTTCTGAAAACATATACAGGCAGTGACATAATTATTGCTCAGAATGCAGAGGTTGCATTTTTCGTTGACACGAATGAAAAACAATACATATACTGTTTACAATCGTCTGACAGCGAGGCACGGATGATTTATGAATTCAACAGGTTAAGCTATTCAGATAATGAAATATCATATATAACACGATTGCTTTGCCTCACAGATGATAAACTTTACTTTGAGGGCGCTATATTCGAAAACGGTATTTCATCAAACAAAACTGCTCTTGGATACATAAACATAAAAAGCGGCGAAATAACAGAAATAACAAGAGGAACCGCCGTAAGTTTCTATGCCTTTGGGCAAACCATATATTCACAGAACTACCAACTAAACTCCTCAGATACGGGAAGCGGCAGTATATTTATCTATAATACCGCATCAGGTATATCAAATACCGTTAAAACCAAAAGCCCGGCAGAAAGCCTGAACTGCAAGACTTCTGCTGACGGAAATTTTCTGTGCACGATCCAAAATGAGGTCAATAATTCTATAATAACAATTTATGATGCGAAATCAGGCAAAGTTATAAAGAATTCAGAAACAGGGTCTGATTATATTGCTGACATGCTCTGTATTGACGCTGAAAGCAGGATGATTTACATGCCAAGCAGCAATACTAACTTTAAAAACTGTCTCTTATACACATCTCCGAGCCCACGAGACGGACTCCTATCT
>URIN01000318.1 GCA_900547915.1 uncultured Clostridium sp.
CTTCAACATATTCCCAGTTAGGATTGCTCTTTATAAAGTCTGTGTAGTAAGTTATCTGATTGTCAAGAGAGTTTAACTGCACATTAAACTCCGTACTTACTCTGGCATAAAATGTTACCCGAAGAGGCAGGCTCATAAAGTTTATATTTTCTTTTTTTATCCGTTCTCTAACGGCATATATATCCATTTCATTTTCTCCTTTCCAAGCGAACAATATCACAAAGTGATTTAATTATCCAGCTTTATTTTACTATGAAAGCAGTCCCCAAATCATTAGGGGACTGTTTCCATTTAATGATTGTTGTACCTTCTGTTGACCTCTGTATTGATTTTTACCATTAGTTTTTTGTAAGTTTTTTCGTCAATAGCCTTTTGATTTACAAGAGCATTTGCAAAATGCTCCATCCAAAGTTGAGTGCCTATTCTGTCATTTGTGTTTTGAGTATTGATACTATCTCCGCCTTTAGCAGTTTTATCAATACTATTATTGCCAGTAAGTTTTTGTTTTATTTTTCTTGCTGCCATAAGGCAACACAGATTCTAATTTTTATACCACCCCTCTCTTTCAGTTTTTGGTTGCAGTAAAAACTGCGATTAATTTATTTTTGTTTGTCATTTAATTCCTTTCCACCTGCCGATTTAACGGCAGGACTTTTAAATGTTTGTTGATTTATTCCTCACCGTTTTGGTAACGAATTATGTCTTCAAGATTTATCCAGCCGTTTAGTTCTTTAACTTCGTTGATAACTCTGCGTTTCATTTTGCGGACTTTTTGATCATCAAGTTCAAATGCCCCTGCAAGAATGTTCATCAGTGATGAGATTTCAACAGCAAGTTTGAAAATAATTCTTGATAATTTATACTCTGATAAATCTATTTTTGCACCCACTGCGCTTTCAATAGTAGGAGCAAGTATTTCAGATGTAAGTTCTTTATGCAGATAACAATCATAAAATTTTACCGCTTTTGCGATAAACTGATTTCTGCTTTTCACATTTGCAATATCAATGTCGCTTTCACACAAGTCTATTATTTCTTGGGGTAGATACAAAGATATTCTTTTCATTTCATTTTTATCCATTTTCCCTTCACCTCCTGTTGCAAATAATTTGGTATCAAAATAAGTTTTGTAAACTGCCGTAATCAGCAGTAATTTTGCATTTATGGCACCAAAACATTCTGTATTTGGCTACAAAAAATTCAGCTAAAACTGTATTTTGGTACCAAAACTTAAATCCCGCAAAGCGTTGCTGTTGCGGTGTTTTTCGGCTGGGTAGCTCCCAAAGTGTGCCCAGCCTTTATCCTGCTTGGAATTCAACCGCCTTTTTCGGCGGTTTTTCTTTGCTTTTTCTGTCTTAAAATTTGCCTTGTTTTATCGTTTTCGGGTGTTTTCCCGTCTTTTCTTTAACTCTGCCAAATTTGGCAGACAGTGCCGTCAGGAACGGCAGGAACACCTTGTTCACACCGCCGTGTTCAAGGCGTCACTGGTGTCACTGTTTACAGAACAGAAAGAAATTTCAACTGTTCTTTTGCTGTTACTCCTGCTACTTGAAAAGTAAACGCCTTGTTCTTCAAGCAGGTAGCGGAATTTCACCATCTGCTGTTTTAGTTTCTGTGGTGTGGAACTGAATTCGGGAAACTCGTTTTTAATCTCTTCAACAAGTTCTGTGTTTCCGCCACGGAATACGAGATGCCTTGACATAAATTTTATGAGCGTTGTCATTTCGTCAGTGAGTTCTTGAGTTGGCTCGTCCAGACTGTCGCTTATTATTTCCCATCGGCAGTTCTCACGATTGAATTTTAGTTTAAGACTTCTTTCTTGTATCGAACGCCCTCGGCAGTAAAGTATGTTAACGCCTTCCTTATGTTCGTCTTTTCTGAATACCAAAGACGAGTCGGCTGCGCCTGTCAATCCTGTTGTTCCCGAAATCATTGTGTGCGGGTCGCTTGCTCCCTGTTTTCTAAGATGGTGAACAAGTATTATCGAAATACCGAAGTCGTCAGCAAGAGTTTTGAACTTTTCAATATCGCCGTAATCGTTGCCGTAGGATAACTCAGCATTGTTGTCACGCACCATCTGCAATGTGTCTATCGCTATCAATCGAATCTTTTTGTTTTCTCTGCAGTAACTTTCAAGTTGTTCAATAAGTCCGTTGTTTAGTGTAGGGGCGGTAACACTTACTTCAAGTTCACAGGACGGCTCAGCAG
>URIN01000319.1 GCA_900547915.1 uncultured Clostridium sp.
ATAAGAGACAGCTGACGGGGAGAGTATTTACGATTGTTCACATTCATTTTATAACGACAAAGAAACAAGAATAATTGAAAAGTGCCCGCTTTAAACTGTTTTTAAGCAATTAGCTAATCTTAGGTATCTTTTACAAAATATTCAAGTAAAACAGAAAACCGCGCTGAACAAGAAATCTACCTTCTTGACAGCGCGGTTTTCTGATTAAATAATTAATTTAGATTATTTTAATGCTTTTAATGCCTGGCTGTAACAAATTTGAGAAGCAATAACATTTCTCCACCAGCCTTTATGAAGAGGTGTGTACCTGTAATACTTTTCCACCTGTAATATGAGTGCCATCATTCCTTTTGCGAAAGCATATCGTATTTTCTCATCATCATCAGGCATGACCTTTTTATATGCAATGGAATTATATTCCTTAAGCACCGATTTTTTATCTTCAAGTGGAGTAAAAGCATCAAGACAAGCGAAATCGAGTATCTTATCTCCCCAAATACTGCGTTCGGGATCTATCCAAACATAATCGTATACTCCGTTTTTCTTTACGGCAATTATGTTTGAATCCCAGCAGTCTGTATTTACCATAGAACATTCTGCTGTGTTTAAAGAGTGCTTATATTTTTTTGCATATTTCAAAATCTTCTGACCTTTTTTAGACGTTTTACCTACTTTGCTATAATCATCCAGAAGATTTGTAATTATTGAGCAATAAGCTTCATACCATGTATCAAACTTTTCGCCCTGAACATAGCCGAATTTATCATTATGCACAGCATGCAGCTGAGCAACCTGCCTTACTATCACTGAATCCGCAGCAGCTTTATCCTCTTTTGAATACTTAACATTATCTTTCTGTATTCCTTGTACTTTTTCCATAATAAAATAATCGGCCGGTATTATACTTTTTGAAAAATCGGTAAAGTATATTTCAGGTACATCAATATCAGTATGTTCTCTTATTTGACTGTACCAAAATACTTCAGCCTGCATCATATTATTTTCATAAGTAAGGCGCTTAAAATTCTTATGCGGTGAAACTTTTAATATATAATGCTTTCCGTTAGCGGTAACATCGTATATTGAATTATATTCACCTGCAGACAAAGCCTCTATATTGCCTATGTCCTTTACTCCGAAATTTAAAAATATTTTTGAAATATCTTCATTGCTTATTTGATATTTTGACCTGCTTTTCATTTTTTCATCACCTTTTATTTCATTAGCTAAACCACATTTACTGAATATTTATCGATTTTAATATTTACCGGATTGGCAATAGGCAATTCCCTAACAGTTGACATAATGCTTTCATTAACATTACCACTAAATGAAATACTATTTTTCTTTTTTAGATCATCGCACTGCAATGCTGTGATCTTCGCTTTTTAATAACTATCCCCTGCTACATTAACATTAATGTTTCGTGTAAATTTGACCATTTGCTTTTAGCGGTATCATCTTCTTTAAATTCTACATCAAAACAAAATTATTGCTGTCATATTGATCAAGCGGGAGCAATTATAAAATACTGTTGAGTATATACACGTTGAATTTCATGAGCATTAATAACAATGCTGCCCATTGAAGAGCTTGAAAAATTACCGTCAGCAATTACAATCTCATAACCATGCCCCATTTCCAAAAGCGCCATTAGCAATTTTGAGAAATATTTTCAGAAAACAGTTTAATCATATATTATCACCTTTATGAACTGTTAAAAAATCATACTGCTTTAAGGTAATTAAAGCCTGTGCATAATTTAAAATGAGTATGACAATTTTCAATTTATAATGTCTGTCTGAATTTCGAGGGACTAATTCCTTTAAATTTTTTAAATGTTTTGGAAAAATAACTCATATCATTAAACCCGCAGTTAAGAGCAATTTCCGTAACGCTCTCCCCTGTTGTTATGAGCATCTGACTTGCAGTTTCTATTCTGTAATAATTCACATAATCAATCGGCGTTCTGCCTGTCATATTTCTAAAGACTCGGCAAAAATATCTGGGTGACATTCCCGAAACTTGGGCAAGTTCTTCAAGAGTTATATTTTTATCAATATTTTTCCTTATATAACTTAGAACATCTTTTAATTTTTGAATTTGAACTTTATCATTCAGTCGAATACTTCCTTCAATAGGTTTTGAAATAAAAGCACCTAATCTGTCTCTTATACACATCTGACGCTGCCGACGAATAGCCTTG
>URIN01000320.1 GCA_900547915.1 uncultured Clostridium sp.
TCCGTCTCGTGGGCTCGGAGATGTGTATAAGAGACAGAGGCTGGAGCCTTATTGTAAACGGAACTTCCGCCGGAATGTATCCTAACGTGAATAACTCACCTCTGTCTCAGAATATAGTAAGCAGTGCTGACGCTGTATATGACGTTATATATAACCCTGCCGAAACGCTGTTTCTCAGATATGCCAGGGAAGCGGGCGTAAAACACAGCAACGGGCTTTCAATGCTTGTATGGCAGGCAGCGGTAGCACAGGAGATTTGGACAGGCGGCACATTTTCACCGTCTGAGGTTGAAGATGTTATTAAAAAAACCGAAAAGGAGCTATTAAAACGATGAATATTGCTCTTTGCGGCTTTATGGGCGCAGGTAAGACTTCTGTTGGCCGTGAACTTTCCAAAATTACCGGAAGAAAATTTGTTGATACTGATGAACTTGTGGAACAAACAGAAGGAAAGGCAATCAGCAGTATTTTTGCCGAAAAAGGAGAGGACTATTTTCGTAACCTTGAATTTGAGACCTGTGTTAAAACAGCGGATATGGAAAACACTGTTATCTCAACAGGCGGCGGTGCAGTAACTTTTGAGCGAAATGTAAAAGCACTTAAACAGGGTGCCAAAATTGTGTTTATTGATACTCCTTTTGAAGTTATTTGCCGCAGAGTCGGAGATGCGTCTACAAGACCGATGTTTAAAAACAGAGAAAATGCTCAAAAACTTTTTAACGAACGCCGTGAAAAATATCTTTTGGCGGCTGATTTTGTTGTAAACGGAGATCAAAGTGTAAAAAAAATAGCTCTCGAAATTGCCGAATTGGTTAAATAATTGTTACTATTATTTACAAATCAAAAAGCGTGTGATATAATGACTGCGATTTTACAACAAGTTTTTAAGTCTTTTCGGAGTGTAAAAATATGGATAAAATAAAAAATGACGGGCTAAGGCATTTTATTGAAATGTTCAGCAAATACCGAAATCTTTTAGGTGAGCTGACCCGTAAGAATGTTAAACTAAAGTACAGGGATTCCTGGCTCGGTATATTCTGGAGCTTTTTGCAGCCCTTACTTAACATGATCGTTCTTTCCGTTGTGTTCGGCGGAATATTCGGCTCAAACAGAGAACATATTGTGTGCTATCCCGTATATCTTTTTACAGGCAGACTTTTGTTTGAGTTTTTTACTTCATCAACAAAAAGAGCGCTGACTTCTTTCAGAAGCAATGCTCCTATAATCAAAAAGGTCTATGTTCCTAAGTATATGTACCCGGTTTCGGGTATTCTTTCAAACTTCGTAACCTTTGCAATTTCAATTCTTTGCTATATATGCGTATGGATATTCTTTAAAGTAACGGGTCTGAACGGCGGTTCGGGGCTTACTATAAACGGTTATGCTCTGTTGTTCTTCATTCCTATGGCGATAATGCTCATTTTCGTTGTTGGCGTAGGACTTATTCTCTCCGTTCTTCAGGTCTATTTCAGAGATGTTGAGTATATATGGGATGTATTCTGCACACTTCTTTTCTATTGTGTGCCCATCATTTATCCGCTTCAGCAGATTGGCACACCTTGGATAAAGATTATAATAAAAATAGATCCTATTTATTCAATGCTTGAGCTGTTTAGACAGTGTGTTCTGTACTGTCAGCCAATGAGCTGGAAACTTCTGCTTTACGCTCTTGCATGGGCTTTCGGAACTCTGTTTTTGGGAATTCTTATTTTCAATAAGAAGAGCGATGATCTTATTTTCCATCTTTAATATTTTAAATGCAAAAAAGACGGCAGTTATATGCCGTCTTTTTTTTGTGCCCTTTACAGCTTGTTTTCCTCCTGATATTCTTTAGAATATTCAACATTTTCATCACTTGGTATTGGTACGCCCATTTCAGTCCTGTTATCCGGTTGCACGGTGGGGTTGCTGATATTCGCACAGTATTTGTTTGTAATGCGCGGGTTCAGCCTGTATTTCTTTCTGTAAGAGCGGCTAACGTGTGATGCGTTTTTATTGCTGCGTAGGTTCATTGCCTTTAAAATTATTTACAAGCTGTTTTAGGTCTGCCAAACTGTTTGCTTTTGCTCCACTGTAAACGAGTGAACTTTGAACACTTTTCGGCAAAGAATGAAAATAAGTGTTCATTTCTTTTGTCATATTAAATAAATCCTGTCTCTTATACACATCTCCGAGCCCACGAGACGGACTCCTATCTC
>URIN01000321.1 GCA_900547915.1 uncultured Clostridium sp.
ACACAAGGCTATTCGTCGGCAGCGTCAGATGTGTATAAGAGACAGTACATACTGTACTGTTCCGTTTTCAACATTAACGTTTACTGTGTAGTTACCTGATTGAATTGAATAAGTTATACTACCAGCTGAATCTCTAGTTGTGTATGAGTGATTTACCAAGGCTTGCTTAAATTGTGATTCACTCGATCCCTCCATAATATTTCCGGGCAAAACAACTTTGCCTTCTTTTCCGTACTCAAAACTAGTTGAATCAATGTCTTCAATTATTCCGTTTTCAATAGTAACTTCATAATTTTCATCATTAGCCAACTTAACATTTGTGATAGTAATATTGCCTTTTGAAAGATCAACATATTCTTGGTCTAATCCAGCAATACTATCGGCACTTTTCTTTGTGATTTCCCATCCGTCGTTTAACAATTCTGAAACTGGAAGTGGCAACTTATAAAGTTCTCCTTCAAGTTCAAACACACCTGAGCTGATGTCCGAACCCAGAGAAGATGGAGCAACATAATTTGCAACTTTTTCTGGCGTTTTGTTACTAATTCCTTGGTCAATTACATCAGTTGGTTGCTCTATATTCTCTATATCTATTGCTTTTAAAATATTTGATTCGTCAAATGTGAACTCAACGAATCTATACAAATCTTCAGCATATTTTATCGTTCCAAATTCTTCGTATAATGATGTATCATTAGCGTTTCCAAAAGCAGAAACTACATCGTCATAAGTGGATACTCCTAAAGTTATATTTTTAGCCATTTTAATTTTTGTGGTATCAAAGAGTATCTCCGAAGCTGCCTCCTGATTTCTGTATAATGAGACTCCAACTACGTGACAATCTGTTACAGAAGCCTCACTTTTAGCAAAATTGACTACGTGAGCGACAAATTTAGATCCATCGTTATATGTAAACCAAATTGATTCTTCATAGCCGGGTCTTATGAGTTCATTTGGGTCATCATAAGAAGACACACTTAGACCAGTTGCCATAAAATCACTTACGCTCATTGGAAACTGATAAACGGTGTTATCTATCATTATTTGATAATCATAAATGTTATCGCTTAATTTAAAACCGGTATCATAATTTAAAGTGAATTCGCTTGAACTAATTGTAGATGACTGAACTGAAGCTTCTTTATTTGTATTAGCATTAAGCATTGCAGCAAAAATGCATATGCACATAACAACTAAAACAGCAACAACTGCAATTACGGCAATCAGAACTTTCTTATTGCGTTTTTTATTCAATTTGGTTTGCGCATTTATTACTTGATTCGTATTATTAAAAACACCATTTCCGCACTTAGTACAAAGTCCTGTTGTTTCGTCAATAATACCACCACACCGAGGGCATATTTTCATAAGAGTCTCCTTGTTTTATTAATAAGTATTATTTATGTATTTGGGACTTTCGCCGTATTCGTTTCTTCCTTGCTGGCTGTCATCGCAGTAGAAAACGATTAGAATAATCTGTCCAACAAGAGGAATCAAATTAAGAAGAAAAAGCAAGCCATTTCTACCAGTATCCTGTAGTCTTCTTACTGATAATGCTATCATCGGAATAAATGATGCTATTTCAAGAAGGGCCAAAATTCCGGCAACGACCGTACCCACTACCGGTATCAAAGACAGAAGACCCCCGACAAAGCCGATTATCGCATTCCAAAGAACCACATACCAATAATCGGATCTTCTTGACCTTCCACCGAAATTTACATAGTTTTGCCAGAATAATTTATAAGCTTCTACGAAGCCGTGTTTTGGAACGACATTAGAAAAATGAGTGAATTGATTAACGGACTGGCCGTTATAGTTGCCCTGACTGGCATAGCTATTCTGAGAATATGAAGCATAATTCTGTTTATTTGCGTTAATATTCTCACGGTCAAACTCCTGTTGTACTTCGTTGTATGCAGGATTTTTCATCTGCCTTGAAATTTCAGGATTAACTCTTCTGTCTGCATTATCATTCAGATGACTATAATTATCTTTCTCATTAAAATCTTTAGCGTTATCTGTTACACCATTTTGCGAAAGAACCGTAGTTTCTCTCTCCGGCGCAGAGGATACAGGGTTACCACACATATGACAAAATGTTTCTTCTTCAGTTAAAGGACTTCCGCAATTAGTACAAAATCTGCTCATAATATTTCACCTTTCAAATTAATTAATAAAACATATCCATAT
>URIN01000322.1 GCA_900547915.1 uncultured Clostridium sp.
GAGTTAATTATATATTATATTTTTCAAAAAGTAAATAATATACACTCTTAAACTGAAAATGCCTGTTAAAATTATTTGTTTCAGAACTTATAAAATTTGCATAGAATTACCAACTTTTAACCCTTTATTTTTATATAATTACTTTTTGCAAAAGTGTGGAGTAATTCATTCTTTTATGCTATAATAACTCCGAATGTGTGCAGAAAAGGAAAAATTTTTTATGGATAGATTCAAACTTGTTAGTGAATATAAGCCAACGGGTGATCAGCCACAGGCAATAGACGCTCTTGTAAAAGGAGTTCTGCGAGGCGATAAAGAGCAGACACTTATGGGTGTAACAGGCTCCGGTAAGACTTTCACAATGGCAAACATTATTGAAAAAGTCAATCGGCCCACACTTGTGCTTGCTCATAATAAAACTCTTGCGGCACAGCTCTGTTCCGAGTTTAAGGAATTTTTCCCCGAGAATGCGGTGGAGTATTTTGTTTCCTATTATGATTACTATCAGCCGGAGGCATATGTTCCCACAACTGATACTTATATCGAAAAAGACAGCGCCGTAAATGAGGAGATAGACAAGCTGCGCCACAGCGCAACAGCCGCACTTTCCGAAAGGCGTGATGTCATTATCGTTGCGTCCGTTTCCTGCATCTATTCTATCGGAGACCCGATTGATTACCGTAATATGGTAATCTCTCTCAGAAACGGAGCGCAGTATTCAAGAGACGCTCTTATCTCAAAACTTGTTTCTATTCAGTACGAAAGAAACGATATAAATTTTATTCGTAATAAATTCAGAGTAAGAGGGGATACCGTTGAAATATTCCCTGCAGGTTCTTCAGGCAACGCCATAAGAGTTGAATTCTTCGGCGATGAGATAGACAGAATCGCCGAAATAAACCCGCTGACAGGTAAAGTCGAGGGCATACTTTCTCACGCCTGCATATATCCAGCTTCACACTATGTTGTAGGTGCTGAAAAAATGAAAGTTGCGCTCAGTAAAATTTATGATGAAATGGTTGAGCGTGTAAAATATTTTGAGGAAAAGGGAAAACTTATAGAGGCGCAGAGAATAAAAGAACGCACTATGAATGATATTGAAATGCTTGAGGAAACAGGCTTTTGCAAGGGCATTGAAAACTATTCTGCCGTAATGAGCGGAAGAAAACCCGGCGAAGCTCCTTTTACTCTTCTTGATTATTTTCCCGATGATTTTCTCCTTTTCTGTGATGAGAGCCATGTAATGCTTCCGCAGGTAAGAGGAATGTACGGCGGTGACCACAGCAGAAAAGCAAGCCTTATTGAATACGGCTTTCGTCTGCCGTCTGCTTTTGACAACCGCCCTTTGCAATTCGATGAGTTCTACGGCAAAGTAAATCAGGTTATTTTTACATCTGCAACACCCGGCGATTTTGAAAAAGAGCATTCTACTCAGATTGTTGAGCAGATTATCCGTCCTACAGGTCTGCTTGATCCTGTTATTACAGTCAAGCCTACTGATGACCAGATGGACGATTTGGTTTCTGAGATTAATATAAGGACCGAAAGAAAAGAGCGAGTGCTTGTAACAACTCTCACAAAAGCAATGGCGGAAGATCTTACGGCATATCTCGAGGGCTTTGACATAAAAGTTCGCTATATGCACCACGATGTTGACACTATCGAGCGAATGGAGATAATCAGGGACCTGAGACTTGGCGAATTTGATGTCCTTGTCGGCATCAACCTGCTTCGTGAAGGGCTTGATATTCCTGAAGTATCGCTTGTAGCAATACTCGATGCGGATAAAGAGGGCTTCCTGCGTTCGGAAACTTCACTCGTTCAGACTATCGGCCGTGCCGCAAGAAACGCAAACGGCGAAGTTATTATGTACGCAGACAGTGTTACTCCGTCTATGGAACGTGCTATTTCCGAAACCGCACGCCGCCGTGCTATTCAGCAGAAGTATAATGAGGAGCACGGCATTACACCTAAAACCATCAAAAAGAGCGTTCGTGATGTGCTTGAGATCACCTCAAAAGAAAAGGTTGAGGGCAAAAGCAAAAAGCGTATGTCTAAGCGTGATCGTGACGTTCTTATTCAGCAGCTTACTGCGGAGATGAAAGAGGCGGCAAAGCTTCTTGAATTTGAGCACGCAGCATATTTGAGAGATAAGATAAACGAACTTAAAAATCAGTGATTATTAAAT
>URIN01000323.1 GCA_900547915.1 uncultured Clostridium sp.
TTCGTCGGCAGCGTCAGATGTGTATAAGAGACAGGCTATAGATAAAGAGCGGGGAGTTATTTTTGATATGTTATTTTAAAATTCCGCAAATCAACATATACTTATTTTTCAGCAGAAAGGGGCCCCTAAATTTATGAAAACTAAAAAAAGAACAAGAATAGTCAGCTTATTGCTTGCTGTTCTCATGGCTTTTTCGGCAACAACCGCAACCATTACTGCGTCTGCCGCTTATAAGCCGACCTATGGTGAAAAAGCCACCGAAGAGGATTTTGCTCTTATGGTTGACGACCTTAAAACAATCGCCGACAATATGGCTTTCACCGGAGACACAATTGAGGCAATATATGGATTTATGCCTTCACTCAGCGCTTTGCTCAACCAGGGTGGTAATACATCCAGAGCATCCGACACCGTATATTTCTATATGGATCTGAATCCTGACCGCTTTGCCGAATTAGAATCATACGGTGACGAAAGCGGCAAAATAATTGCTGATGTAGTGGGAGAGGACGGCACTGTAACTCCAGGAACATTTGCAAAATTCTTTGCTGATCATCCTATTACTGTAGCAAGCGAAGAGGAATTCGCTGCCGAACTCAACAAAGCTATTGAAATGATCATAGATCCAAACCTTGCGCAGACATTTATTATGGTTCCGTTAATGGGTGCTCAGGCTCAGGGTACAGAACTTGCCAACGGACTTGATGAAATATGCAAGGCTCTCGGAATTGAGCAGGAAGTAACAGCAGACACAGCACTTGGCTTCTCAACATACGCACCCAGCGAGGAGCTTATTGAAGGATATCTTAAAAATATTGTAAATGCAATATTCCCTGATTCAGTAAACAACATCCTCAACATGCTTCGCAATGTACTTAAAGATGATAATTTTGCTCTTCTTTATGACGGCGTTTCAAAGGTACTCAACAATCTTGCCGCTATAATTAATGTACTTGAAAGCAGTCTCTCAGGCCTTGGTATTGATTTTACAGAAGTAACCAAAACTATTAACGATATAAACACCAAATGGTCTAATCTTCCCACAACAGGTGAGGGAGAACTCAAGAGAATAGATATTAACGCAGCAATTCCTGTTATCCTTGAAGAGGCTGGTGCAGGCGCTGTTGCAAGCGTTATTAAATTCCCTGCTATTGACCTTACACATGTTACCGAAACAGCAACAAACGCAGATCTTCTCAAGGCTGTTTTCGACTATGTTTACAATCTTATTTCAACAAACAGATCAACACTTGAATTTGCAATTACAGATAACGGAAGCGGCAGCATTCTTGAGAATGTTCTTAAGATAGAAATTCCCGCAGAAGTTGAAGCTCAGCTTATTGAACTCATCAATATGAGCAGTGATGATCTTGCTAACGAGGCTGTTATAGCAGTTGCTTCTCTTGCTGGAAGAGAAATTCCTGAAGAGCCCACAACAGAGGAACCAACAACTGAAGAGCCTACAACAGAAGAGCCAACAACTCAGAAACCGGGAACAACAGAGCCCACCACATCAGGTAATTCAACAACTGCCGCAAATGCAGATAAGACTCCTGCAAAAGCTTCTAACCCGAAACTTCCTAACACAGGCAGAACTGCTGATTATATCACAGGTGTAAGCTCACTTGTAGCAGTATGCTCAGGCATAGCTCTTGCTTATGTTCTCATTATCTCAAAGAAAAAGGTTACCGAATAATCGGTAATACATCAAAATAACTCCATTTTGGAAACAGCTGCCGTAACAGGCAGCTGTTTTTCATTTTGCATAACGATTTGATTGTTTTAATCACGTATAGTATAATAAAAAAGAAAGAGGTGAGCGCCGTGCTTAAAGCTTATAAAAAAAATATAATTATATTTTACATTCTTACCGCCGCGGCTCTGATTGCCGCCGTGTTTGTTGACCTTAAGCTGGATATTCTGCTTAATTCACCTAAAAATGCCTTTGCAGTATGGTTCTACAATACAGGAGAGATTCCCTGCCGCCTTATATGCCCTATTGCAGGTACTGCAATTTTATATTGCTGTGATTCCAAATTCGCTAAATTTGTAGGTACTTGTATATCTCTCGGCGGCGGCGCATATTTCGGCTATTACTTTGCAAAACATTTCTTTGTGGAGGAAAACAATCTCGCTTTTGGAATAGTATACGGACTGTCTCTTATACACATCTGACGCTGC
>URIN01000324.1 GCA_900547915.1 uncultured Clostridium sp.
GAAATTTCACCGGTTCCCGGACCTACCGAAAGTTCAATAACATACACTGTTATGTGCCGGGCAATTACAGAGCCTGAAAAGGTTCATACTCTTACGTTTAATACAAACGGCGGAAATCAGATTAAATCTCAAAGATATCCCGAGGGCAACAGGATTTACCGTCCTACTGACCCTGCTAAAACAGGTTATTCCTTTGGCGGATGGTATACAGACAGTAATTTAACAAATCCCTTTAGTTTTGAAGACGCCC
Organism: uncultured Clostridium sp.; assembly: GCA_900547915.1. Lineage (GTDB taxonomy): Bacteria > Bacillota > Clostridia > Oscillospirales > Acutalibacteraceae > Eubacterium_R. Next base: position 251 of record URIN01000324.1, read on the forward strand.
GTATGGGAAACAGCGATTTCACTCTTTACGCAAAGTGGAATGCAAATAGCTATACCGTAAGTTTTGATGCTGTAAACGTTGCAAATCCAAGTGATATTACAGTTGCATACGGCAGCACATATGGATCTCTTCCGGAGCTAAAGCATAATACTCTTCGCTTCATAGGCTGGTTTACACAACCAAATGGCGGTACTCAGGTAACAGAAAATTCAGTTTTCAATTTATTGGAAAATCAAACTCTTTACGCTCATTGGGAAAAAAAGATTACCATTGAGGAAAGCTGGTTTGAATTTGAGCCTATTGAAAACCAAACATATGATTTTGATCCGGAGGGAACAGGGCACGCTGTAAAATTTACTGTTAATGACCCAAACGGAAATTTGACTGCCGATGATTTTGTGGTTACTTATCTTTGGGAAAAGTCAGGCTCAGAATGGACAGAGGAAATTCCTTTCAATGCAGGCGGTTACCTTGTAAAAATTACAAGAGCCGGGGATGACAATTATCTTGACTTTAGCTTTGATGCAAATGGGGCTAAACCAGTGGTGTCTATAAACAAGATTAATGCTAATAGCTCTGTGAACGAAAAGCCTAACGTAAGTGTTTCTGGTTGGACGGCAACTGTAAACTTAAGAAGTATTTATACCGATAATTTCCCAAATATAAAATATATTCTTAAGGTTCAAACATATGTGGACGATATCCCCATTTCAAAAGAGATTGACTCTAATAATACCGGAGTATTTGATTTAAGCAAATACGGTTATGGTGCAAATTATTATAGTTTTGGTTTTGTTGCAACCAAAGCGGATAATTACAATGACTTTACTTCAAAATTCGCTACTACTTATGTTAGCGGCAACACAAAAAATAACGCTTTAGCCTCTATGTCGTATTCGTTGGTTAATAATGGACCTGCTGCAAAGATGAATTCTCTTTCCTTAACAGCATTAAATTCTGATAATAATGCTTCAGGCGAATCATATTCAAATGCTGCTAACAGTAATGTTCAGTCGAATGTTAAGGTCGTTAACTCAACTGATAACTCTGTTGTTTCGTCAGTAATTATGAGCCCTGAAAATATCGTTTTGGGCAAGGGTGAAACATTTGATGTTACACTAATGCTTGAGGAAGAAATTTCACTTTGGGGAATTTTAGCCTCTGTTAACTATGATGCCGATATTCTTGAACTTTCCGATTACACTTTCGGAAATATATTTACGGATAATCAGTTTACAGTTCAAAATGATATAACTAAAGTTCCTTATAAGTTCCTGGCAACTCTTGATACAATCGGTGAAACGGCAGCATCTGGAAACTTTATTACTTTGCATTTTGCCATCAAGGATGATGTGTCAGATAAGGAAACCGTAATAAGTCTTGAAAATGTAGAGGTAGTAGGTAAAGATACTCAGCTCGAAGCAGGGCAGGGAAACAGTGTTCCCGTTGCAGTTGATAATACCGCACCGGTAATAGAGGGCGTTAAAGACGGCGGAACCTATTATGGTGATACAGTTGTTACGATAGTTGAAGATCATTTGGCGTCAGTAACTGTTAACGGTAAGGCTGTCACTTTGAAAGACGGCAAACTTACATTAACTCCCGCTGACGGTAGCCAAACAATTGTTGTAACAGATGAAGCAGGAAACACAACAACAGTTACAGTAAATGTAACGGAGCCCGAAACAACTATTGAAAAACTTTTGGGCGGTAAGTCACCGCTTACAGGATTTATAAACGATATTGCGCCGTGGCTTGCAGCGCTGTTTATATCGGCCGCTGTTATAGATGTCCTTGTTTTGAAAAGAAAAAGAAAAAAAGCTAATTAATTTGTTTTGCTAAAATAAAACCGGGTACTGTTTCAGTACCCGGTTTTTATTCTGTCTCTTATACACATCTGACGCTGCCGACGAATAGCCTTGTGTA
>URIN01000325.1 GCA_900547915.1 uncultured Clostridium sp.
GTGTATAAGAGACAGTATGAATATTATACAGTTCAATGAAATAATTGAGTTACTTCATTCGATAGCAGATAATTCAACAGCTAATATAATTGCGTTGGTATCGGTTATCATTTCGAGTATAGCTGTATTGAGCAGTATATATTTTAGTGTTCAAACGAGAAAGCAGTATATAGATAGTTTAAGCCCATTGTTATCATTCAGATTATATGAAAAATCCGGATATTTATTTTTGAGGATTGAAAATACAGGATAGTCTGAAGCAACCGAAATATCTTTAACATTTAAGGAATTAAGTAATAATGGTGAGCAGAATAAATTTGAATTGGATCAAATCCTAAAAAGCGAATTAACATTATATCCTAATGAAACAGTTACAGGTGGAATTTGTCGTTCTGGTAGAAATATAGTAACTTCTATAGCACCAGTAATAAAAGTTGAAGTTTCTTACATAAAAGGAAATACAAAAGAAAAAATTCAGTTCTTTCGGTGCATATGTTATACTGGTACTAATGATGAAAATGTATTTATGAAATGTGAATTGGAAGATATATCAAGAAAACTTAATGAAATTTCTTGCTCAAGTAATCGGATGGCAAATTATTTTGAAGGAAGATTTTTCTTGAAATCGGATGTAATAAATGCATATCCGTCTAGTAGTATGTACAAAGATCTTAAAGATGCCATTAATAAAACGGAACGTGAAGAGATAAAAGAAAATACTCGAGATGAATTGGGAAATTTGCATATAGAGTAAAATATTTTAATTGCGGGGCATTAACTTAAAAAGGTTAGTGCCTTTTGTTTTGATTAATACAAAAATTGTAATTGTTTTCAATCAAATTTTCTTAAATGGAAATATTTGTATAAGCTGTAATGCAAATTGATAAAATGCTTAGCAAATAAATAACAAAAAATATAATAGGATATAGGATGAACAGAAGACGAATGAAAGACGAAAAGAAAACATAGAAACAAATATAATTGAACAAAACAAATAAATATGATATAATCACATAGAAAACAGAAAGGAGGCGAGCAAAGTGATTGATTTATCGAATTTTAAGACGTTTGATTTCAGCGAAGGTGTACCATACATTTCAATTACAAGCAATGGTATTACATTTAACAAATCAGTAATTATGAAGATGAAATATCCGGCATATGTAAAATTGTTAATTAATGAGACTGAAAAGCAAATTGCTGTTCAGGCATGTGGAGAACATGATGATAAATCAGTGCAATTTTACAAAGAAAAGTCAAATGGTGTTTTGTCTGTTCGATGGAACGCAAAAGATTTGATTAATACGATTGCAAGAATATGCGATTGGGATTTGAGTCAATTGTCATATCGGGTAAATGGTGTGTTAGTACCAGAAATGAACTTGATGTTGTTTGATTTGAATGAAGCAGTCACTATGGTATAAGGCTTGCAACTTTTCTGATTCCAAAAAAAGAGTTCATTTGAGATTAGGGCCTCAAACGAACTCTATCGGAAATAGCAGAGACAAAGATCATCTACTAAAACCATATCTTTCAAATGTATTTTAGTATTTGTTTCTGCCGATTTCCATACTTTCTCGAATTCGTCTGAGAAAAATCTTTTGGAAAGGAGGCAGATTGCATGGAAAAATGTGACCAGACTGAAATGGTTTTTACAGCATACATTACCCTGAAAAATGGAAATCGCTTGTATGCTAAGCAGGTTGGGAAAAAAGCATTTTGCTTTCCACGTAAAGAAACCAAGGAAAAGACGAGTAAATAATTTATAAGTAACAAGGTGTCAGAGAATGTTTGATGGTCACATTCTCTCTAAAAGAAAGAGAGAAAAAATGAATAAAAAATCAAGTGGACAAAAATTATCAACACAAGCTTCAAAAATCATGAGATCAAATAACAGTTCTCAAATTCAGAAGTCATTAGCTGCAAGTGTGTTATCACAAAGAAACACAGGAAAGATTACTGGTAAAGCTATGGAAACAAAAGCATCTATGGTAATGAATAGTAATAAGTATTCCGGAACAACAAAAAGTTTAGCTGCCAGTGTTCTTTCACAGTCAGATAAAAATAGATAATGATTAATCACAAAGGCATTAACTGTAAGAAGTTAGTGCCTTTATTAATGAAAAAGATAGATTGTATGACTGTCTCTTATACACATCTCCGAGCCC
>URIN01000326.1 GCA_900547915.1 uncultured Clostridium sp.
GGAGTCCGTCTCGTGGGCTCGGAGATGTGTATAAGAGACAGTGTTATAGCTATGCCGTACGATGACACCGAAACCGCTCTTTCCGGTGAGGAGAGTAAATATAAGCTTTCCCTTAATGGAATGTGGAAGTTTTATTGGCAGAGGGGACTTCAGAATCAGCCTGCTGATTTTGAAAAGCCGGATTTCAATGATTCAGAGTGGGGAGAGATAAAAGTTCCTTCAGTCTGGCAGACGGAGGGCTATTCCGTGCCGTACTATTATGCCAGCACATTCCCCAAGGCAATCAGCAGAAGCAAAAGCAAAATTCCTAAGATATATCACAATCTGCAGGAAATAGGCTTTTATAGAAAAACTTTTTCTCTTGATGAGGAATGGGACGGAAGAGAGATATTCATTCACTTCGGCGCCTGTAAGGCAGGTCTTGAAGTCTATGTGAACGGCAATTATGTCGGCTATTCTCAGGGTTCTATGACCCCGCATGAATTCAATATTACCAAATTTGTAAAAGCAGGCGAGGAAAATATCGTCTGTGCCAAAGTATACAGATATACAGACGGCACTTATCTTGAAGATCAGGATATGTGGTGGCTTTGCGGTATATACAGAGAGGTTTATGTCTTTGCAGAAAGCCCTGTCTGTATAAGAGATTTCTTCTTCAGATCAAAGTTTGATACTTTCTATAAGGATGCTGTTGCGTCTCTTGATGTGTATGTTGAGAATTACGGTTCGCTGAGTGCGGATGCCACCTGTAAGGCTTATCTTATTTCAGACACAGGCAGAGAGATAGAAATAGGCGAGGTTTCTCAGAAACTTAATCACAACAGAACAGAATTTTCATTTAAAGCCGAAATCAAAAATCCGAAAAAGTGGTCTGCTGAAACACCTAATCTCTATACACTTGTTATTATACTCAGTGTTGACGATAAAGTTTACGCTGTAAAAACATATGAGGTAGGTTTCAAGCAGGTTGAGATTAAGGGAGAAAAGATATATTTCAACGGTATGCCGCTTATGGTTAGGGGCGTAAACCGTCACGATTTTGACCCTGATCACGGCTGGGCAGTTCCGCGTGAGAGATATACACAGGATCTTGATATTATGAAGCAAAATAATATCAACTCTATCCGTACTTCCCACTATCCTGATGACCCATATTTTTATAAAATGTGTAATGAGTACGGCTTTTATGTTATGGATGAATGTGAGGTCGAAACTCACGGCGTAAGAAGAAAAGGCGTACCCGGCAGTAATCCTGTATGGACAAATGCTGTTGTAGACAGAATGCAGCGTATGGTGCTCAGAGACAGAAATAATCCCTGCGTATTTATGTGGAGCCTTGGCAACGAGGCGGGTGACGGCGATAACTTTATGAAGATGAAAGAAGCCGCCCTTGAACTTGATGACACAAGACAGTTCCATTATGAAGGCGATTTTGATTTAACTAAGAGCGATGTTATTTCAAGAATGTATCCCACTGAGGATATTATGGAAAAACTCGGTAACAAGCAGGAAATCAAAATTACTCTTTATGATAATATTGCAAACCAGCTTGCTGCGGACAGTAAGCCGATTAAGCCTGAAATGTATGAGGGCAAACCTATACTTCTTTGCGAATATGCTCACTCAATGGAAAATTCGCTCGGTAACTTCCAGGAGTATATGGACGACTTTGAGAAGTATGACAATATGTGCGGCGGTTTTATCTGGGATTTTGTAGACCAGACAATTCACCGTAAAAACGAAGACGGCAAGGATATGTGGCTTTACGGTGATGACTTTGCTAAGCAGGAGCCGCGTAATAAGATAGATATACCCAATACTACTGCGCTTGCAGGCTCAAATACATACTTCTGTGCAAACGGAATAATCGCTGCAGACAGATCAGTTCATCCGCAGATACATGAAGTAAAAAAAGTATATGCTGAGATAAAAACAGAAGAATTTGATCTTAACAAAGGCACTTTCAGAGTTAAGAATAAATATCTGTTTACAAACATTTCTGCTTTCACTTGTCGTTGGAGCGTTGAAGCAGAGGGTGAGATACTTGCAAGCGGAGAACTTGATAAATTTGAATGTGACCCGCTTTCAGAAACATACATTACTATTCCTTATGATATTACAACTTTCCCTGATGATAAGGAAGTTGTTCTCAC
>URIN01000327.1 GCA_900547915.1 uncultured Clostridium sp.
TGCATCCTTAACGCTGGATATACGCTGAGCAATTATAATCTTTGTAGTATCAGGTATAGCAGTTGCAAACGCCTTGCGTATCTTTGCATCTGTAGCAGTATCTACAGCAGATGTTGAATCATCAAGAATAAGTATCTTAGGCTTTTTGAGAAGTGCTCTGGCAATACAAAGTCTCTGCTTTTGTCCGCCCGAAACGTTTGTGCCGCCTCGTTCAATATAAGTGTTGTACTTATCAGGCATACGCTCTATAAATTCATCCGCGCACGCCGCTTTGCACGCCTCTATACACTCTTCTTCAGTGGCATCTGCATTACCCCATCTGAGGTTATCAAGTATAGTACCAGAGAAAAGAACGTTTTTCTGAAGCACAACTGATACCTGATTTCTGAGCTCCTCAGTATCGTAATTTCTTACATCAACACCGCCTACACAGACACTGCCTGAACTTACATCATAAAGTCGGCAGATAAGATTTACAAAGCTGCTCTTACCGCTGCCGGTGCCGCCGATGATACCGATCGTTTCACCTGATTTAATATGTATATCAATATCACTGAGAGCATTCTTATTGCTGTTTTTCCTGTAGGAAAAGTTTACATTGTTGAAATCGATGCTGCCGTCTTTAACTTCTTCAACTGCATTTTCAGGATTGTGAATATCCGGAACTTCATTAAGAACCTGAGAAATACGATGAACACTTGCCATACTCATTGAAATCATAACAAAGATCATGCTGAACATCATCAGTGACATCAGTATCTGCATTATGTATGAAAGCAGTGTAGTAAGATTGCCGGTAGTCATATCTCCTGCAACAATGTAGTGTGCGGCAAACCATGAAATGGCAATAGTACAGCCGTAAACACAAAGCATAAGAGCAGGCGCATTTAGTGTTAAATAACCCTCTGCCTTTATGAAAAGTTTTTTCAGGCGGTTAACGGATTTTTCAAACTTAGCGTTTTCATAATCCTCACGTACGTATGATTTAACAACTCTGATTGCCGAAATGTTTTCCTGAATATCGGCATTTACGCGGTCATAAGTATTAAACGCTTTATCAAAATATTTAAGTGATGCCCTTACAATTATAATTAGAACAACACCAAGAAGAATGATAGCACAAAGGAAAACTGCGCTGATCTTCACATTGATAAAGAAACACATTACCATACTGAACAACAGTGTAAGAGGTGCCCTTGTTGCGATTCTAAGGGTCATCATATATGCGTTCTGAATATTAGTTACATCCGTTGTCATACGTGTTACAAGGCTGGGTGTGCTGAAGCGGTCTATATTTGAGAAAGAAAAGGTCTGCACCTTATCGTAGATACCCTTTCTTAAGTTAGCCGCAAATCCCGATGACGCGCGTGCTACATATCTGCCGCCCAAAGCACCGAAAGCAAGGCTAAGAGCTGCCATAACCAGCATGAGGGCACCGAACTTGTAAACGTTATTTATGTTTCCCGCTTCAATACCTTTATCAATAATATAAGAGGTAACAAAGGGGAGAAGAACTTCCATAAATACTTCAAGTACAGTGAAAAAAATCGTCAAGAATGAATCTTTTTTATAGTTCTTTACATATCTAAGTACAGTTCTCAATTATTATTCCTCCGTTTCCATATATTTTTTAAAGCCGTTCCGTGCGCTTTCGTACACTTTTTTCTGGAGGCGACACACCGTTTCCAGTTCCTCCTGAGAAAATTCCCCCAACAGTTCTTCTGCCACAACATCAAATTCACGCATAAGACTGTTTTTTACACGGAGCGCTTTTTCGGTTGGTACAATCCTCTTTTGCCTGTTATCATTCTGCAAAGTTTCAAGAGTGATAAAACCCTTGCCGCATAATCTTTTCAGAACGGCTGACACAGTGCTCTTAGAGGTGTCCACAGACTTTTTAAGCTCTGATACATTTACTCCGCCGTCACTGTTTGCTATATACAGAAGTATCACGCCCTGTGAAGCGGTAAGGCCGAATTTTTCAGCCCTTGCATCCATGTACTTATCAAAAAAGATTGATATATCCTTGTTGAGCTTTATAATTTCCTGTTTTGTTTGTATTGATACCACCTTCTTAATTAAAGTTTGCGTGCTGACAATAAACCTGTCTCTTATACACATCTCCGAGCCCACGAGACGGACTCCTAT
>URIN01000328.1 GCA_900547915.1 uncultured Clostridium sp.
GCTCGGAGATGTGTATAAGAGACAGCATGTACATATTTTGTTAATATAGATGGGGTTTTTGGGGTTTATATGAAAGAGGAAAGAACGCTTAAAATAACAGCGCTGTGCAAAAAGGCTGTATTCGTAATTGTTGATTTCATTTTATTCTTTATTGCGAATGCCGCAATCGTATATCTTACCATGGGCGGTCATGTTCGCGCAATTGATTACAGCGGCATACTTTTTAACTACTTGCATCTGTTTTTGACGCTTGCCGTTTTATATCTGATAAATAAAATGCTTGATTTGTACAGAAGTGTTTGGACTTTTGCCGGCGTTGATGAAATTGCCAGGAACCTTGTGGCGGCGTTGTTTTCTTCATTTGCTCTGTTCTTTATAGACAGAGTTATATTTGCAAAACTGCTTCACTCTGCCGGCTGGCTACCTTTCTATGCGTACTTTCTTATGTTTGTGCTTGAGTTCGTTGCACTCTGTGTACCCAGAATTGGCTTTAGGCTTTTCAAAAGATACACAACCAGAGCTTCAAGCTTTTCAGGGCATCACAAACGCGTAATGATAGTTGGTGCCGGTTTTATGGGCGACTTCTTTATTAATGAGCTTATAATGAACAACTACAAAGACGGTTATCCTGTGCTTGCTGTTGACGACAACCCTGTAAAACTTCACAAAAGAATAAACGGAGTTAAAGTTCGCGGAACTTGTGCGGAAATTCCGGAACTTGCAAAAAAATATGATATTGATGTGATTATGATATGTCTGCCGTCCGCATCAAGAACCAGGCAGAAAGAGATAATCAATATTGCAATGCAAACTAAATGCGCAATCAAGATTTCACCTTCCGTAAACGAATTTCTTGAGGACGGAGTAAAAGCAAGAAAAATAAGAAATATTGAAATAAAAGACCTTCTTGCCCGCCCCGAAGTCAAGCTTGATAAAAAAGTCTGCCGTTACCTTATAGGAAAGACCATACTTGTAACAGGCGGCGGCGGTTCAATCGGCTCAGAACTTTGCAAACAGGTGGCGCGGTATTCTCCGAAATCCATAATCATCTTTGATATATATGAGAACTGCGCTTTTGAGCTTGAAAATGACCTCAGAAACAAATACGGCGACCAAATAGATGTCCATATCAGAATAGGCTCTGTAAGAGACAAATACAGGCTTCGCGAGGTATTTGACGAATTTAGACCCGATGTTGTTTTCCACGCTGCAGCCCACAAACACGTGCCGCTTATGGAAAGCAGTCCTTGTGAAGCTGTTAAAAACAACGTTTTCGGAACACTTAATGTTGCCCAGATCTGTAACGAATACAAAGTTTCAAGAATGGTTACCCTTTCAACCGACAAGGCAGTTAACCCAACAAATGTTATGGGGTGTACAAAGCGCATAACAGAACTTGTTGTGCAGTATATGAATACTGTAAGCCAAAACACGGTATACGCAGCAGTGCGCTTTGGAAATGTTCTGGGCTCACACGGTTCCGTTATACCGATCTTCAAAAAGCAGATCGAGGAGGGCGGCCCGATAACGCTGACCCACCCTGATATTGAAAGATACTTTATGACGATACCCGAAGCGGCGCAGCTTGTTTGCCAGGCAGGCGGTCTTGCAAAAGGCGGCGAGGTGTTTGTGCTTGATATGGGCGAGCCCGTAAAAATCAAAGATCTTGCTGTCAATATGATAAAACTTGCAGGATATGAAGTTGATGATATAGGCATCAAGATAACGGGTCTGCGTCCGGGTGAAAAGATGTATGAAGAGCTTGCTCTTGAAAGCGAAATGGAAACGAGAAGCAAAACGGCTCTTGAAAAGATTTTTGTAACACAGCCTATAAATATAGAACCTGATAAATTCAGCAATATGATAAGCGAGCTTGATAAAGTTAACGAATCGAATGTGAGGGACGTTCTTGCAAAATATGTTCCGAACTATCAGCCCGCAGAAAATTCAGGCGAAGAATACTGATATAAGGCAATATTTTAAAAGCCCGCAGTGCATTTACACTGGGGGCTTATTTTTTACCTATATTAAAGAAACATTTTACTTTTTTCTTATTAGCTACAAGAACTGTCTCTTATACACATCTGACGCTGCCGACGAATAGCCTTGTGTAG
>URIN01000329.1 GCA_900547915.1 uncultured Clostridium sp.
ATTTTGTAGAAACATTATTATTTTTAAAATAGTCTATCATCAGCTCTGCATACTTGAGCTGAAAATCATATGTTATTTTTAAATTATTTTTAAAATCAAAATTTAAATATCGTTTAGCATTTTTAGGTAACTGGTTTGCAACTTCTGAAGTTTTTGCGTCAGGATCAAAACATTCATAAAGCAACTTAAATCTAAACGCTTCGGGCGATTGCGTAATATAATAATCATTTCGATTAAAAACATCAAAAGAATAATTGCCTAATTCTCCTGTTATTTTTTGACATGTAATAACACAATCATTATCATCAAGTTTTTTAAAATAATCATCAATCAAATCGGGATATACAAAAGGAGCCACTGCATCAAGTATGCATATTTTATCGCAATCATAATTTTCATTTATAAAGTCGAGACCATTTTTCACAGACCAACTGCGTTCTGAACCGTTGCAGGCAATATCAATATTACCATTTTTAAGCTCATCACTAAATTGCACACACTGCGGATCACAAACAACAACAATTGCATCTGTTAAAGATGACTGTTTACAAGCCTGTATAACATAATCAATTACAGCTTTTCCTTTAATAAGATTATACTGTTTGGGAATTACAGAACCGAATCTTCTGCCTACTCCCCCACTCATTATCATTGCTATGTTCATAATTTCACCGCTTTTTTAATTATAAAATCAACTGTTCTGCGAGCAGATTTCCCATCTTTGTATTTATGGACAAGGTTACAAATTTCATTGCGCTTATCTTGCAAAATATCTTCATCGCAAGCTATCCTTTTTATAAAAGACTTAAGGTCGTCTTTATCATATATCTTTTCGCCGCCTGCCATAATAAAATTGGGATCAAGCAAAAATCCTTCTCGCTTACTGTAATCATCAAAATCATCCCAACACAGGCCTATGGGTTTATTTTTTAGTAAATAATCATAATAAACCGATGAATAATCAGACAGTAATGCATCTACGCTGTTTAATACATCATAATTATCTATATTGTGATATAAAAGGAATCTATCGTCAATAAATATCAAATTGCTCAAATTTACTTTTTTAAGGGAATTTATATCCTGCGCTGGGTGTGGTTTAATTATGATAAAAACATTCATTTTTCGTGCAAACTCATTTATTTCATCGCAAATATCATTATCGTAGAGTATCGGCATAGATGTTTTGCTGTGTATTTCATTAATTTGTTTGTTTTTATGCTGACGGTATGTCGGTAGCCAATAAATAAATTTTTTAGAATTATTATTTTTAAATATACTGTTTAAATCAAGCTTATTTTCTGAAAACAGCTTATCATTTCTAGCGTATCCGAGAGTATGCATATTATTTACTGAACAAGAAAGATTTATTGCATCATATCTTGCCATATACTCCGATATTGTTACAACATCACAATTACTGCAATTTTCCGGCAAACAATACTTGCCATTAACCAATTTAAAAGCACTTCCGTGTGAAAGGAAAATATAATATTGAGTTTCTCTTCTTTTTACCAAAAAATCATTCTCACAAATAAATATACTGGCAAAGCAACTGTAATATAGTTTATATAAATATGAATTCCTTTGAACCGTTTTTAAATTTTTTACGGATTTGTATTTTTCAGGCAAGTTTGCATTATCGTCCATAACCCAAACGAACTTATATTTGTCATTGATCTTGCGCCTTAATAATTCTTCAAATACCATTTCAGTATTTCCTGAAAATGATGGAAAACTTTCAAACAATATTATCTTTTTAAGAGGGAACAAACATAAAATGTCAATTATTATTTTAAACAATAATGTTTTCATAAATCAATGCCTCTTTAATTTTCTTATAACACCTAAAAACAACTCTTTTTCAAATTTATTCATAGACAACAGCCACACAAACACTGCATAAATGATAACATATATCAGTATCCAAAAAGCGAGTTTTACAAGCGACCCCATATCAGCAAATTTCATAATTAATGCTCCGGCAATAAACGGACCTATCATTCCAACTGTTTGACGAAGTATGTTTTTCCAATACTCAAAAATATTTATATTTATCTTTTTATGATAAACTATATCCATAATTATTC
>URIN01000330.1 GCA_900547915.1 uncultured Clostridium sp.
GTATACTTCATAGGCAAAAGTGCCGAAAGAAAGATAGTATGCCCCACCACAGTAATGGGCGCAGCAAAAAGCCTGATGATGACAGACTTGAGAAAAGCGTTTTTTGAATATATTGAGCGCATCTCGGTTAAATCGGATTTTCGTGTTCAGTACAACACCTGGTATGACAGGATGATGGACATTGACGCAGACAACACAGAGGCGGCTTTCTACAAGGTTGAGAGCAAGTTATCTTCAAACGGCGTACCGCCGCTTGACGGATATGTTTTAGATGACGGCTGGAACAATTACAAGGCTGATTTCTGGAGTGTCAATCAAAAGAAATTCCCGAACGGAATGCTTGATCTGAGTTATCTTACTAACAGGCTGGGAAGCAGTTTCGGGCTTTGGCTCGGTCCGCGCGGCGGATACATGTTCAACTCAAAGTTTGCAAAGAAGATAGAACGTTCTGGCAAAGGCTTTTACAGCGAGGAGTCAGATGACATCTGCGTATGTTCAAAAACCTATCTCAACAACCTTAAGGAATTTCTTGTTCAGATGACAAAGGCTAATGACATTGCATACTGGAAACTGGACGGTTTTGCCCTTAAGCCTTGTAGAAATCAGAAGCACGACCACATAACAGGCGGCGACCACGATATGTATTATATTACCGAATTGTGGCGCAGGTGGATAAAAATATTCAAAGCAGTACGAGATGTACGAAGTGCTCAAGGCAAGGATATATGGATAAATATCACCTGCTATGTAAACCCGTCTCCGTGGTGGCTTCAGTATGTAAATTCGGTTTGGCTGCAAAACAGCAGTGATATAGGCTTTGCAGAGAATTATCCGCAGGGCGAACAGGCTCAGGCTGAGGCTGAAATGACCTATCGTGACAGTGTATATTATGATTTCATTGTAAAAAGAGGTCTTCAGTTCCCGCTGGGCAACATTTATAACCACGAACCAATTTACGGACGTGAAGCGCATCTGGACTATACAGACGCAGAATTTGAAAAAGTGTTTTTCTGGAACGCCTGCCGCGGCGCCGCGCTTAATGAACTTTATATATCGCCATCTTTAATGAACGATGAAAAATGGCGTATTCTAGGCCGTGTTCTAAACTGGCAGAGAGCAAATCACCATATACTTAAAAACGCAATGCTTTTGGGCGGCGACCCTGCAGAGAACAATGTTTACTGTTACGCCTCATGGACCGATGACGGTGAAGGTGTAATTGGTCTAAGAAACCCCACACACGAGGCGGCTCCGCTCACCCTAACGCTCAACAAGCTTATGGGATGCCCGGAAAACCTTAAAGACACAAGACGTTATAACGTGCTGAACAAAAGCGGGGCGGAAAGTTCAGACCTTTATAATTATAATGATAAAATCAATCTTACTCTTGCACCATTTGAAGTAAAGATTTTCCAGTTTGGAAAAACGGACAAGAGATATACAGATGCTGACGAGGTCAATGACTTTACAATCGTTTTCGATTATGACGAAAATGACGGTATCATCTGTCAAAACGATGACATTATGATACGTGTTGATAAAGGCATCATTACAGTAAATATGGGAACCCTTAGGCTCAAATCCGAAAATTCGATAAGCGCCTCAAGCCACACCGTTACAGTTGTTAGGGAAAAGAACAGAATGGTAAAGATATATGTTGACAATTCCCTTGACTGCTCCGGATACGAGGAACGCGGAAAAGCCGTTCTCTTATGCGAACTGACAAGCGACGCGGAAGGATTCAAGGTTATCAACTCCGCAACTCCATACAGTGATATTGTTGAGCTTGGCGGAGTATTAAAAAAATCAAGAAAGAGGCACAGAAAATAAATGAAATGCAAAAAATGCGGGTTTGACGGCATTGAGGAAAACGGCGACTGGATCACCTGCCCCAACTGCGGAGCAAAATATTTCAACACCAATGTATCGCCTGAACTGAGCGCCACCAAGCAGATATATGAGATAGAAAACAAAAAATCTGCTGAAGAGATACAGCCAAGGCAGGATTATGAAAATCCTACGGAGACCGTTTACGAAGAAAATAACAAAAAAGGCAAAAAAGGCAAAAAAGAAAAGAAAAAGAAAACCA
>URIN01000331.1 GCA_900547915.1 uncultured Clostridium sp.
GTGCTTTAATAATATAACAAAAAATATCTTAATTGTCAACTAAAAACACACATATAATTTTAAATATTTATGCATAAAATAATTACGGTGATAATATGAAAAGCAAATTATTTAAATATGAGCTTTTAGGATTTGCATTATGCTGCATAATTGGCACACTTTCGCATTTCTTTTATGACTGGAGCGGACAAAACATAATAGTAGGAATGTTCTGCCCTGTAAACGAAAGCGTCTGGGAACACCTGAAACTTATTTATACTCCCTATTTTATATGGAGTATTGCGGAATACTTTATTTTGGGTGAAAAGAAAATAAACCTGTTTTTCTCAAAATTTTTAGGTGTATTAAGCGGAATGCTTACAATACTTTTTATACATTACACTTATACAGGCGCAACAGGAAAAGAAAGCATGGCGGCTGATATAATCTCTTTCTTTGCAGGAGTTGCCGCAGCATTTATCATCAGCTATGCTATAATTAAAAACGCAAAATTCAAAGGCACTGCAAGTGAAATAATTTCGCTTTTACTATTACTTGCGACAGGGGGACTGTTTATACTTTTCACCTTTTCTCCCCCGCTAATTCCTCTTTTTGAAGACTCGATAACAAAAACTTACGGAATATGAAATAAGCCGCGTGAAGTAATCTTCACGCGGCTTTGTAATTAACAAAATCAGTTGTTGTGACCTCTTTTAAATCTCTTTTTACCTTCTTCTCTGAAAGCATCTATGCCGCCCTTTTCATCATAAAGTTTGGCAGCTTCAAGGCAGATGTCAAGTGAAATATTAATACACTCTTCACTTATATTATCCGCTGTATCGAGACGAGTATGATAATAAGTTTTAGGGTCGTGGTTAACACCGCAGAAACCGGAAGCAAGAAGTCCAAGACGGCTGAAACCTTCAGCATCAATGGCACCGGGATAAAGTTCTGTTTCAGGCATTTCTATTCCGCAGTTCTTACCTGCTTCATAAATAATCTCAGCAACGGCATTGGAGTTTTTCTGTGTGCCTGTGCAGCCCTGAGTATAGATTTGAAGCTGGCTAACTTCACGCATTGTATCCATTGCAATGAAAACGGTTTCTGTATTCTCAAGCTCTTCTTTATGAGCTTTTGCATAAGCAAGGGCTCCGCGTATACCAGCTTCCTCAGAACCAGAAAGGAGAGCGCAAACTTCTGTATTCTCAAATCTAATGTCGTTTTCAGCCATTTCTTTAAGAACGCCCATTGCGATGAAATCAGCAGTAAGATTATCATTAGCACCGTCAACAATAACTTTCCAGTTAATGAAGAAACAGATTGCAATGAAAAACGGAATAAGGATTATCTGAATAATTCCGCATACAAGCCAGAATTTGCTGTCGTAAGTGCCGCCTGTAAAGGAATAAATAAGCCATACAATATCAAAAATCGTAACTGCTATAAGTCCGCCGATTGAGCCGCCCATAACGGGAGCAAGGCTCTTAATACCGCCGTGCAGTGAATATGTCCACTCATTTGCAGCATCTGTATGACCGCCGAAGATAATTCTTCTTTTAACTTCACCCTTAGGTGCTCTGCGAGCCATTACGTTTCTTGAAACTTTTCTTGGGAAAAGGAAATCAACAAACTCACGGTACATCAGGAACTCAACAACAAGACACGCAACAGCCAGAAGCGTGAGAATTACTGAAGCTATAGCAAGACCGGAACCGGTAACAGTGCCTGTATATGTAAGCCAATAAAACAGCACAGCAAGCATACCTATAACTGCTGCGGCGGGAATCCAGCCCATAAATGCTGCGGGATGAACTGAAAAGTCTTCCATTTCAACTTTATCAGCCCACTTTTCAAGCTCTTTTTTCAGATATTTTTGAGCTTTTCTTTCACTGTGGGAACCAGGTGAACGTTCTTTGAAGTTTTCACATACATAGCGGATGCCATCCGCCATATACTTTTGCGTGGCTTCAGATGCGCCTTTTGTTAATTTCATTTGATCTACCTCATTTCGTCATTTATCAATGGCATACTATATATATGTCTCTGTCTCTTATACACATCTGACGCTGCCGACGAATAGCCTTGTGTAG
>URIN01000332.1 GCA_900547915.1 uncultured Clostridium sp.
ACGAGATAGGAGTCCGTCTCGTGGGCTCGGAGATGTGTATAAGAGACAGTGTGTAGACTGAGCGCTATCAGCATAAATCGACAACTGATTTTGAATATTTTTGACTAAACTTAGTTGTTTAAGGAATCTGTCACGGGCATTACGATAATCCTGTATACGATTATCAATCATGTCATTACTTCTTAAGAGATCATATAAAATTGGATTTAGCACCCGATAATAAAAATTATTTATATTAGACTTCTTTCCTAATGGCGCTGCAATTAATCCCCAAGCATTACCGCTGTCGGTTTTACTTTCAAACAACTTATTTGCATATTGAGTGAAATAGATTTCGTTACAATTATTTTGATTTACACCAATATTTTCCGAATTACAAATCTCATTAGTTGAGTTATTAGCTAAAAACAGTTCGGAAACTTCTGTAAGCTGTCTCTTCATCTCTTCACTGTCAGGATGCTTAGGATCTGTACTTATCTTAAGTTGATCCTTTATCCCGCCGCTTTGCGGAAGTTCTTTAGTAATATTTTCAACAGCAGAATTATTACACGAAACAACCAATATGCTGTGTTCGCCGATACGATCATCTGTAAAAGAGTGCCAATTTTTAAAAAATTGTGAATAGGCACCGCTTTTATCGCCATACTTAAAAGTGTTCTTTTTAAACGCCTTATCAGGAGTATCATATTGGCTTAGTAGTTGAGCTTTTTTTACAATATGATCTGCAATAACCTCCTTGAGTAAAGTTGTCTTCCCTGTACCCGGAGGGCCATTTACTGAAAAAATATCGCCTATTTCATTGAACGATCCATTATAACGAATATCTTTATCGGAAATGGCAAAATTTATAGCAACCTGCTGCATTAAGGAAGGCATATATCTGGAAGGCCATTTGCCAAGAGGAGCATGTCGTATATTTAAAATGCCAAGTAGTTGACTAGTAAATTCATCTTTGTTATTTGGTTTTACTAAATCATAGCGTCTCCATTTTTTGTAATACTCATAATATGGCGCGCAAATATAGTCCAATACTGCTTCCGGAACTTTTTTTGAGGAATTAGAGACATCATTTATTATATTTTCTTTAACCATATCTAGATCAAATGAGAAAAAACTTTTACACAATCCAGTATAGTTGTCGTCATCGCATTTATCTTTCGAGTCTTGATTTTTAAAGAGTTGAAATTTCATTGAGGTTAAAGGATTTATTTCATCTTGAGTATCAGATGATAAAAATACCCTTTCACATAACTCTGTAATCTTGTTTTGTATTTGTATTAATTGTTCTGATGTTATAGATTCCGAACTTGACACAGGATCACTCTGTGTCTTGCTCTTTACTGTAGAAACAGCTGCCGATGCTTCACCTAAAAATTTTTTCTCTCCAAATAATTCCTTTTCAAGGCGGTCTACAGTAGATCTATAAGCATCTATCGAAATGAGTTCAGAAAGTGATTTATCAGGATTACTATTAATTTTAAGCAAAACCCAAATAACAGGTGATAATGATAAAGAGCCATTTCTGTAAACGCCATTTTGATTACACTGAAAACTAAAAACAGCAATATCATCTGTACTTGTTTCTGCCTGCTCAAAATTCTTAATATGCAGTTCATTTACCAGCTGTCTGATACAGGATTGGCGGTTAACTTTACCAACATAAAAGGTCAAATTGCCCCATGTCTCCATAGCACACTCTTTTGCTTCATTTAAAATCAATGAGCATATATCCTCAACATTGTTTAGCGGTTTACATACCATTATCTGTTTTTTGTTCATTCTTTCTTCAGGACTTGATTTTTTAAACTCAAGTAAATTTGATTTTATTTTTTTTGAGTCCGTACATGTTTCATAAGAATCCTGCCCTAAAAATTCTATGGTGCACCAATATTCCAGTATTTTTACAGCAATTTTTTCTTTTTCTGTCATCTTTATTCACCCATTAAAAACAAGACAATATAATAAAACCACATAATTATGATGTCTATAAGATTCAATTAGAATAATAAAAAATATACATCTGTCTCTTATACACATCTCCGAGCCCACGAGAC
>URIN01000333.1 GCA_900547915.1 uncultured Clostridium sp.
ATGTGTATAAAAGACAGGCCATTATATGAATTGCTTGTTAGAAGATTTGGAAATATAAAGAATTTTATAGAAAATCTTAAGGAAGATAGCACACTTTTGGGTGAGTTTTGTAAAGAAATGTCAGTATCATTGTGTATGGATGTTGATGATGTTGAACAAAGAGTATTGATATATTTACAGATTTATTGTGAAGAAAAAAGGATGTCTGTAAAAGTCATAACTACGCAAGGAGAGGAACTTATTATTAATCCAGAAGTTTAGTGAATCAAGGTAGAATACAAGAAAAACAGATGTGTTCTTTTAGATTTCATCGCTTGCAAATATATCGGGGCATTAAGACTCCGATATAAAAAACGATAGAAAATATAATATACTTAACCGGGAAGCCGGGGGACGTGCTGCACCCGTTCCGAGCCTGTTCGGAGGTGGTGTTATATGAGTACTTATGAAGAATTACAACTCATTGTATCCGTTGCGGTGCTTATTGTTGCAATACTTGATTATACACATAAAAAATAGCCGTCCTGCTCCCTGGAAAGAATAGAACGGCTATTTAACAAATAGTTTTAATTCGCCGGGACGGGTAAGTTGCGTTTACCTTCCGGCTTTCCTGTTAAGTATATTATATTCTAAACACTTATATTAGTCAATAATAAAAAGCACTTCATTACCCCTAATGAAGTGCCTGTCAAGTATGAGGGACGCTAGAAGTGACAAAGAAAGAAACTTTGATAGCTTCTAGGTGAGCCTGTTTTGAACGTAATATACAATATAAACTGACACATTGTCAATATGCAATATGTTTTTATCTATCCGATACCGCCGCCCGGTCATTAAAGAATAGGAGTGATAACGATATGTCCGCATATTATGACAAGAGAACAAAGAACTGGTATTGTGTTTTTTATTTTACAGACTGGAAGGGAACCAAGAAACAGAAGAAAAAGAGGGGGTTCAGTCGAAAAAAAGATGCTTTAGAGTATGAGAGAGAGTTCTTTGATAAGTTACCAAGTAGCCCGGATATGCCTTTTTCTGACATGGTAGAGCTTTATTTGGCTGACAAAAAGATGCATACGAAACTAAAGACGTACAAGACAAAGAAAAGTAGAATTTACACTTGGATATTGCCATATTTCAATGATAAGGATATAAATGCAATTACAGCCTTAGACATACGCCAATGGCAGGGGGAACTTAAAGGAGCTATAGGAGCAACGGGGGAGTTGTTAAGCCCTGCATATATGCAAAATTTAATTACAGAATTTTCTGGAATATTTAATTTTGCAGTGCGCTTTTATAATCTTCCTACTAATCCTTGCAAAGTTGCCGGGAATCTGGTTGGAAAGAAGGGAAAAAGCCTTGATTTCTGGACAAGAGAAGAATTTGACCGCTTTATAGATACTTTTGATAAGACAGACCCTTATTATGCAGCATTCATGACACTGTATTATACAGGAATGCGAATAGGAGAGTTACAAGCGCTTACCATTGCGGATGTAGATTTGAAAGAGGGTGTAATACATATATCCAAGACGTATTCAGTAATTGACGGCAAAGAAATGATAACCGCCCCAAAGACTGAAAAGTCGAATAGGGATGTATTGATACCGCATTTTCTCTGTGAGATATTAAAAGAGCAGGTGCAACGCTACTATAAGGTGCCCCCAAATACTAGGCTTTTTCAAATGTCCCGGCAACCGTACCGGGAACAAATGAAAAAACATTGTAAACTGGCAGGAGTGAAGAAGATAAGGCTTCACGATCTGCGACATTCTCACGCTTCTCTGCTCATTGAATTAGGATTCTCTGCCCTGCTAGTATCAGAAAGGTTAGGGCATGAAAGTGTATCCACGACTTTAGACATATATACTCATTTATTCCCGTCAAAGCAAGTGCAAGTGGTAGAGCGTTTGAACAAGCTGTATGAAGGGGCTTTGTAGTGGTAATATTTTGGTAATAAAAAAGTATGCAAACAGAATAATGGGCGTAAATTATACTAGATAAGGCTGTCTCTTATACACATCTCCGAGCCCACGAGACGGACTCCTATCTC
>URIN01000334.1 GCA_900547915.1 uncultured Clostridium sp.
GACAGTTATAGTACTTTAAATAAAAATAGTACGATAAAACGTACTTTGCACGTATACACATATAAAAAAGCCTTAAAATGCAAAATGTGCACCTGCACACATGTAACAAAAAGATAAAATATAGAGCCGTTCCTACTTTAAACATGTAAAATTTTGATTGATCGAATAAAAGAAAGCAGCTGCTTCGATTACAAAAAAACAATAAGCTGTGGGTGGGAAAATACTTGTACTCTTCCTGATAAACTGTAAAACAGCTATTTTGTGTAAAACTATGATCGAATGCAAAAATTTTTGTCCGCATGACTGGGATAAAGGGAAGACAGGGAAGTCTTTTACGGCTTGATTTAGAAGAAAAAGCCTATTAAGTGAAATTTATTTTATGCCAGTTCTATGCCGGAACTTTATTCAGATACATTTTATATTGGATATTACAAAATGAAACTATGCTTGAAAAAGCCTTTAGTTAACATGTACATAACGAATATATAACAGGATTGGAAGAAAAATGAAATAAATACGCAAATCTTTCGTAAACATAATAAAATAAACAAAAATCGAAAATTCCAGTTTCATAATATTATATTTTTTTCACGAGAGATACATGTATTTCACGCTATAAAAACACTCCGGGAAAAGAAGTTTCCATTTACTATATATAGATGCTTTTGGGAAATATAAAGATAACAGCCACATTATTTTGTGGATGGAGTTTCTTGTATTTTTTACATGCTTTCGTGATACAGATAATGCCAGAGAGAATATATCGGAGTATTTTTTTGATATTTCTCATTGATTTTATAATGTGTTCGTAACTGTTCAGTACCCTTGCAGTTACAAGTCAAACCGTGTCCTGGATCGATTTCGTTGATGGCATTTTTAACCGGATCGAGGAAGTCACTTGCTTCAATTATGAATATTGGTTTGATAATCTGTCTTCGGATGTTTCACGTGAAACATCCGAAGACAGATTAAGAATAAAGAGTCATAACCCCATCTTTGACAATTGCAGAAATAAAAAACATCTGTAGTTCGTGCTTATGTGTTTTATGGTAGGTTTAATATAGATTTTAATCGAATCAAGTAATTCACCTGCTTCAATTGTGAACTACAATAAGCAGTGGTTGGGGACTTGCTTGTATCAGGAGAAGTACAGTCTCCTTCTGATAAACTGCGAAACATTTATTAAGCTATGAGCAGTAGTGAAGAGGATGTTTTTATCCGCTTGACTTAAAAAATGTTTCGCAACAACGACAACTCATATGCGCTTTACGGTAGCGTGATATAGTTTTTAATCGCGTCAGGAGGTCCCCTGCTTCAAGTGTAAGAAGCAATAAGCAGCGGTTGGTGACTTGCTTGTATCAGGAAGAGTACAAGCAAGTTTTGATAAACTGCGGAGCAGTTATTCGGTGTAAAGCTGCGTAGCAACTGCGGATGCTTTTGTTTGTATGACTCGAATCAGGAATTCCCCCCCCTGTTTTTGGCTTCAATTGCAAGAAACGATAAGCAGTGGTTGAAGAACTGCTTCTTATCAGGGAAGAGTAGTTTGTAGTCCTTTTGGTAAATCGCGAAGCAGTTATTCAGTGTAGAACTGCGAATGCGTTTACAGATACTTTTGTTCGCTTGATAATAATAGTAATGTTTTTAGTGTTCAGATAAAATTTGAAAATGCTATAAATGCTGTAAAAGAAAGGGATTTCGATGCCTATGTAGCAGTGTGCAAGGTTCCATAAAAGATAATATATCTATACCGAGAAAATCGAATTATTTTCGAGATTACGATAAATCAGAACAATTTCAGCAAAATATCTATAAATGGGAACTTCATTTCTGGTACGTTTTTATGGCGTAAAATATATAGTCTGATTGGTAACAAATAAAACTGGAAGTTTATGCGGAGTTGATGGACTTTATAATCGATGTACTGTTACTGTCAAACTTCTGTTTAGTCCGGAATGAGTTTGGGTATACTACACAATAAATAAAATAATTCAAAACCTATTTTCTATTGTTTCACGTGAAACATTATGTGGCAGTTTAAAAATAAAAGTGTTA
>URIN01000335.1 GCA_900547915.1 uncultured Clostridium sp.
GAGATAGGAGTCCGTCTCGTGGGCTCGGAGATGTGTATAAGAGACAGTTATTCAATTCTATTTTACAACTTGAAAACATTGATGAATGCTACGATTTCTTTGAAGATCTTTGCACCGTTCAGGAGCTTAAGACTCTGAGTCAGCGTATTGCTGTTGCCAAGATGCTTTCAGAAAAAAGTGTTTACACGGATATTGTAACTCAGACTGGCGCGTCAACTGCAACTATAAGCAGAGTGAACAGAAGCCTTCAGTACGGGTGCGATGGTTATGACCGAGTATTCGCCAGACTGAAAGAAAAAGAGAATAAAGAGAATGAGCAGTTATAATCATTTTGCATATTTATATGATGAGCTAACTGAAAACGTTGAATATGAAAAGAGATTTAAATATATGCTGTCTTTTTTCAAAGATTTCGGGATAGAAGCTCCTTCAAAAGTGCTTGATCTTGCTTGCGGCACTGGTAACTTTAGTGTTTTGTTCAGTAAGGCTGGATATCAGGTAACAGGTATAGATGCAAGCACGGAAATGCTCACAATTGCTGAAGCGAAATGCAATGCAAAAGTTAATTTTCTAAATTGCGATATGCGAAACTTTGATTTACTGAATAAGTATGACGCCTGCATATGTTGTCTTGACTCGATTAACCATTTATCTGGACTTGATGATGTTAAAAGCGCATTTAGTTGCGTAAATAAATCGCTGAAAAAAGGCGGTTTGTTTATTTTTGATGTTAACACAATATATAAGCATAACGAAATACTATCAGATCATGCATTTGTTTTCGATTGTGAAAAATATTTTTTATCATGGGATAATGAATATATATCAGACGGAGAAGTTGAAATATTTCTTGATATCTTTGTTAAGAATAACAATGGAACATACGAAAGATATTCAGAGAATTTCAAAGAAAAAGCATATCCCTGTGAAGCTGTCAAATCGGTTTTAGAGCCGTATTTTGATGTAGTCGGGATTTTTAACGATATGAGCCTTAACGAGCCTAAAAGCGTCTCTGAAAGGCTTTATTTTGTTTGCAGGAGTAAATAATGGGAAAAATAGTAAGATATATAACTAAAGACGGTTCTGCATTTATAATTGCTGCTGATTCGACTGACGCCGTTTATGAAATGGAAAGAATTCACAAACCATCCGCCGCTGTAACTGCAGGAATGGGCAGACTTATGACCGCTGCTTCAATTATGGGCGTCATGCTTAAGGGCGAAAATGACAATATAACGCTTAGATTTAACGGAAACGGACCTGCCGGTTCACTTATTGCTATATCCGATTCTTGTGGAAACTGTAGAGTTAGTGTCGAAAATCCTATAGTAGAACTGCCACTAAACAATAAAGGAAAATTAGATGTAAGCGGTGCTTTGGGAAATTCTGGTTATCTTTACGTTGTAAAAGACATAGGATTAAAAGAGCCCTTTATAGGAACTACGCAAATAGTAAGCGGTGAAGTTGCAGAGGACATAACAAATTATTTTGCTGTTTCTGAGCAAACTCCAACTGTATGTTCATTAGGCGTTTTGATAAATCCTGATCTAACTGTCAATTGTGCCGGTGGATTCCTTATACAGCTTTTGCCCGGCTGTCCAGACAATATAATTGACGAAATAGAAAATACTATATCAACTTTGCCTTCAGTAACTAAAATGCTGAGTGATAAACTTACACCTGATGATATGGCTGTCAAAGCGATGGGAGCACTAGAGATAGAAAAACTCGATGAATCGGAATTTTCTTATAAATGCAATTGTTCCCGTCAAAAGGCTGAGACCGCTATGATGTCAGCAGGTAAAATTGAGCTTGAAGATATGCTTAAAGAGGGGAAACCTGCTATAGTGGAGTGCCATTTCTGTGATAAGAGATACGAGTTCAGCACTGATGAAATTAAAAACATTATAAAAAAACTTAAATAATTTTAAAAAAAGTGTTGACTTTTAAAGCAAGATATAGTATCATAATCAACGTTGCACACGGCAACATTCGGGAGTATAGCTCAGCTGGGAGAGCATCTGCCTTACAAGCAGAGGGTCACAGGTT
>URIN01000336.1 GCA_900547915.1 uncultured Clostridium sp.
GAGTCCGTCTCGTGGGCTCGGAGATGTGTATAAGAGACAGCTTCTGTACTTGCTCATCAGATAATTTTTGATTCAAAAAAACTGAACTATCCAATTTTTTGACAAATTCATCTGTATCTAATTGCAATTCAGGATTTCCAAATTCATCGATACCCGTTTCAATCGACAATGATAAAGCCCCTGGGAACTGCTCTGCTTGTTCAAGCATTTTTTTCTTCTTATCTTCCGTTGATAGATTCAAGTGGTCAATTTTTACTATATTTTCAATCGGAAGTGTATCTATGATTGTCTTTACTTCGAATACATAGTGGTTGTTTTTCCATACACGTGCATCGCCAATGACATATATCCGATACTTTGCTCTAGTGACTGCAACATTGACAATGTTACTGTTTACAAAACCTCGAACCGCATATTTGCCATTTTGACTCATATCACATCCTAAAAGGAGAATAACTTCGTTAGCCTCTTTTCCCTGAAACTTGTGTACGGTTCCTATGTTGGATATAATCCATTTTTTAAGATTTTCATCCTTTTTTGCCAAAACAGATTCTGTATTAATATTTGCAAAATTACGAAGTTCATTTCTTATACCATCTACCACGGTGTTAAATGGCGAAATAATATATAAATTTGGGAAATCTGATTTTGCAAATGCCTTATTCACAAGTGTACATACTTTTAAGCCCTGTTTTTGAACATAGTGATTATTGTGTCCTTTCTCATTTCCGGCAATATTGATCCACTGTGATGACTTCAAAAGGAATAAAGATCTTTTATCTTCTTTCGGGGATTCTGTTTGCTGCTTCATTATACCTTCATATGAAATGCGGTTTGAAATATCATACATTGGCGAGATACAACGCCTATGTACCAACAAAGGACAACCCAACCATTCAAGATAATCCGTACCGGTATCAAATGAAGTGCCAAATGGATTTATGATATCCGCACATCTTTGTACAGATAAAGATTTGTTTTTATAATTAGAATAAAGTCCTTCAGAAAAACCTTCTTTTAACAGTTTCAAATCATCCGTTACAACAGGCTCAACTTGCTTAGGATCTCCAACAACAAGCACTCTTTTGGCACGATAAATAGCCCCAACTGCCATCTGCGGTTGAGCTTGCCCGGCTTCGTCAATTATAAGCGTACCAATAGACCCAGGTTTGTCCATATCCTTTAATAAGTGCCCAACAGAAGCAAAAGTAGATGAGATTACAGGCACCAGTAAAAATAGTGTCTCATACAATGAACTAACCATTGCTTTTCTATCAGCTTCGTGAAAAATTATGCGGCTACCGTCATTTTCGGTTTTCAATCCCCAATACTGACCAAGAATATTCAGATTTGCTCTGCAACATCTTGAACTGAGCAGAAACTCTTTTGTCATTTGTAACGCATAATACAGCAGTTTTTCCCTCTCTCGATTATATCGCTGAGTTGTCCAGGGGTTTACTAGTTGAGCTTTAGTTGAATGTTCTTGATCTTCAGACAGAATATCAGCAATGAGTTTATCATCGATTGGGGATCCTGTTTCGGTTTCTGATGCATTTCTGAATTCTTCCATAAGCATTTCACATTGCTTTTCACTAAATTCCGCATCTTTTTTGGCTTCTTCGATTTCAGTTTCCAACCGAATAAGATTTTCTTTAAATTTCACCTTCTGATCACGCATTTGCATCAGTTGATCTTTTTCTGTTTTAAGTTTTTCTTGAGCAGCATTTTTAATTTCTTCGGCACGCGCGCAATCCGATTCAGAATATTTCAATTCAGATTCACATTTAGATACAGATGCAGAATATTCGTCTGCTTTTCCTGTATACGCGGATGCCAGATCATTTGCTGCCTGATACTTCTTTTTACAAAAAATCTTGGTTAAAAAAGAAACAGATTTTTCCGCATCATATGCTTTTTGTCTATATTCTAGTTCTAGTTTTTTTAAATTTTCATATTTTTTCTTACAGTTTTCAAAAGATTCAGACTGTCTCTTATACACATCTCCGAGCCCACGAGACGGA
>URIN01000337.1 GCA_900547915.1 uncultured Clostridium sp.
AGAGACAGATATATATAGGAGTATTATATTATATTACTCTAGTTTGATTATAACACGAATATCTGGAAAATGAAAGAGAAAGGAGATGTGCTTATGCCACAATTAAATAAAGGCGGAAAATTCGTATTTGGACTATCTTTGATACATGATGATTTAACCGTTCAATTTCCAACGCAAGCACTTGAAGAATATCAAGTGCTAAATGATGATAAAATCATTATCTTTACAGGAAGTAAGGTTACGGGTGGGTTTTGCGTAACGACATATCCTCTATTATCTAAGTCAAAATTAAGTCATATTTTACATGAGTGTCCACAGTTAGAAAAACAGTCTATTCCACGAGGAACATTGGTTACATATAAAGGACGGAAATATGCGTGGCTTCCTCTAAAGGAAAATGGTAGTATTCAGTTTACATCACAGCTATTAAAACAGTTAAATCTTGATATAGGAAATGAATTGTTGTGTATTAGAAGTAGCGATATTGCATTTACAATGGGGGCAAAAGGTCCACTTCTTGAAAAAGCTCATAACTATAATGGAAATATTGAACGATATTAGCGGGAAGGGATTTACTTATGACAGATTATAAAAAGTTATACAGTATCGAAAAATAAATCCAGTTATTTAGTGATGGCTAGAAAATAAGATTACATGGGGTTATTACATGATAGGACTAAAAAAAGGAGATATGAAAAAAATCTTAAAGGCTGGTGCAAAGGCAAGCGGAGTCTCTGTATCGGAATTAAGGGAAAATATACAGGTTACTATTGATGAAGCCATGAACAGTACAGACCCAGAGGTACAGGCGAATTTCAAAAAGCTGTTTGGAAATAAGCGTCCCACGCCAGAGGAATATATCTATAAAATTACAAAGGAAATAAAACTTTAATTGAATAAAGTGGAATGTGGGTATTTTACATACTGTTAAGGGTATTTGAACTTAAAGTGCTTGCGATTGTTTTGGAGAAATATTAAACTTCTATTAAAGTACATGGAGGAAAGCATATTGAAACTGCAACTATTGGAAAAAAAAGATTTGGCTGAACCGGAAATAGATATACGATATTCAAGTATGACCCAACCTTTAAATCGGATTGTTCAATATATCCGTCAACAGGAATATCTTATACAAGGAATTTTTGAAAAAAAGCTGTATCAGATACCATTAAATGAAGTCTTGTATTTTGAAACCGTTGATAAAAAAACATTTATGTACACTCAACACAAAATATTTGAATGTAAAAAGACACTTTCTGCTATTGAACAAGATTTAATAAGGTCAAATGTTGTAAGGATAAGCAAAACAGCCTTATTGAATATTTCTTGTCTGGTCTGTGTTAAACCTTACCCTAACCACAGATTATTGGCAGAACTTAACAATGAAGAAAATCTAATTGTTTCAAGAAAATATATTCCTATTCTAAGAGATAAGATAAGGAGTGGCTATTATGAATAAATTTTTAAGGACATATCTTCCTGCATTTTCTATGGCATTTACATTTATTATTTTGTATGCAACAATAAGCAATATTATAGCAGGATATTCTAAAGACAGATTTTGTTTCTTTATTTTGCAGGTATTTGTTTATCTTATGATGTCAGTGATTGTCGATTGGCTTCTATCATTTATAGATTTTAGCAAATATATACATCACTTTATTGCTGAAATGATTATATTATATCCAATAACCATTGGTGTGGCATTTATAGGCAAATGGTTTGCATTTAGTGCAATTAACATTACATGGTATTCATGTGTCTATATTTTAATTATGATAGCTATTCATTGCTATTTTTATCATATTTCCAAAAGACAAGCTGATGAAATAAACAATTTTTTAAAATTAAGGAATAAGAGGTAATAGTAATGGGCGATATGACAAAATTTAATAGTGCTATTGAATATTATGTATTTAATGTGTTGCTAATGTGTTTACTTATTTCCGAAATATTTATTTTCTTTTATACACGTTCAAAGCAAAATAGAACTGAAAAAATTGA